>NZ_JBHUXV010000169.1:0-16552 GCF_042669125.1 Streptomyces sp. NPDC057253
CTCACCCGCGAGAACACCATCTCCTGGCGCGACCCGACACCGCAGACCAAATAGAAGATTCCGGGATGAAACAACGGGAGAAAACGACCTCTTAGTAGGTGCTTTTGAAGCTGGGCAAAGGACTGAGGCTCCGCAAAAGGGATTCAGGCTTGAGTAGTGGCTCGCGTAGGGTTCCCCAGTTGCCGAGCTGAAAAGGTGGGTCGTGGACGTGGCACCTCGGGAAGTGATGCGGGACCAGCTGGCGGGGGCGGCCCGGGCCGCACTGGGGGGCGGTCGGCAGCTGGAGGCGGTCGAGCGGCTCATCGGCGGCACCACGAAGGGCGTGTACCGCCTCACTATGAACGACGCCACGACTGCAGTCGCCTATCTGTGGGAGAAGTCGGAGAACTACTGGCCAGCGGATGAGGGCGATGGCGACCTCACCGACCCATTCTCGCCCGGTGTCGGACTTGACCTGTTCGAGGCCAGCCACGCGCGCCTGGCCTCGCTCGGCCTGCGGGTCCCCGAGGTCCACTTGGTCGACCGGGACCGCACTCACTACCCGGCCGACCTGGCGATCGTGGAGGACTTCCCTGGCGAGGACCTGATGGACCTGTTCAACCGCGACCCGCGCGCCGCAGAGCCGACGATGGCCCGCCTCGCCGACGCCCTGGCGGCGATGCGACGCCATCGAGCGCCGTCGTTCGGCAAGGTGGCCCAGATCGACAAGGGAGGAAGGTCCAAGGCGACGTCGTGCGAGGAGGCAGCGCTTGGGTTCGCGCTGCGCTGCCTCGCTGAGGCGGCGTCCCGTGACCGGAGGATCGCGGACGTCCGCGGCAGGCTGGAGGAACGGCTGAGTGAACTCGCCGCGGAGGTGCGGCCGCGTGCCGAGTACTCGGTCGTCCATGGCGAGCTAGGGCTGGACCACGTGCTGGTGGACCGTGACGGTAACCCAGTCGTGATCGACTTCGAGGAGTTGCTGTACTTCGACGTCGAGTGGGAGCACGTGTTCCTGCGGCTCCGCCACTCCGAGGACCAATACCAGCGCTTGGCGGTGGAGGACCTCGACGAGGACCGACTCGCCCTCTACAAGCTCACCCAGCACCTGTCCCTGACGGCGGGGCCGCTCCGGTTGCTCGACGGAGACTTCCCCGACCGGGCGTTCATGCAGGGGATTGCCGAGCACCACTTGAACCAGGCGCTGGCGCTGGTCTGAGGGTGTTGGTCATCAGAGGGACATACTTGGCTTTTTCTCCCAGTCGGTGCGGGGGCTTTTGCGGGTGAGGCGTCGGGTCATCATGGTGATGAGCGCCCAGTTCAGGTGGGCTTCGGAGTGCTGGGGCAGGCGTTCGTAGTCGCGCGCGTTGCGACGCGCGTTCATGCACCAGCCGATCGTGCGCTCGACTTTCCAGCGACGGGGCAACACGACGAAGCCCTTGACCCCTTTGGGCCGGGAGACGATGCGCAGGGTGAGCCAGAGGCGGTCGCGGGCCCAGTCCACGAGTTCGCCGGCGTGGCCGCGGTCGGCCCAGACCTGGGTGATCTGCGGCTGGGTCAGGCGCAGACGCCAGAACACGTCGCGGGCGGCGTCGCGGTCCTGGATGTCGGCGGGCGTCACCGTGATCATCACGGGCAGGCCGAGCGTGTCCACGGTGATATGTCGCTTGCGGCCGTTGATTTTCTTCGCGGCATCGTAACCGCGGCTGTCCTTCCCAGCGGTGGAGGCTCCCTTGACCGACTGGGAGTCCACGATCAGCGTCACCGGGTGGGGACAGCGGCCCTTTCTAGTACGGATCCTCCGGCGGAGCTGGTCACGGATGTAAGTGACGACCCCGGCCCGGTTCCACCTCCAGAAAAACCGGGCGAGTACCCAAGTCGAACCTCCCGTTCGGCGACGAGAGCCTACAGAAGGCAAGCGTTGCCTGCCGCGGCACTAGCGCGTTGAAGCACGGATCCGTCCTGGAGGCCCTGGAGAGGAAAGGGTGGATGCCGAGCCGACTTGCCTGTTGGCAGTGGCGGTTCGGCCCGAAACACCATCCACCTGTGGCTATTTACGGTCAGGGTCGAGCTCAGCCCGGCACCGGATCTTCGGAGGCGGGCAGCGGTTCTGGGGTCCTCGGAGCCAGCAGTTCATGCACCACGCCGCGGCTGGGTGCGGGCGGCGCGACCTGGACGCGGACCAATGCGAAGGACGTGGCGGCGAGCGCGAAGCTGAACGCGTCGATCCCCGTCGGCCTGCTGTACGCGTACAAGAAGGGCCCGCACACGGCGTTCGGGCCTGACCCCGCCTCTACAAAGATCATCTCGTTTGGTGCGGCGTTCCGGTCCCCGGCGCGCATCACTGTGGCGCGCCACCGTCCAGTACTCGTGGGTGCCTCAAATAGGCAGCGCCTTCGAGGACCTTGAAGGTCTGGATCTCCCTGCGGTGCGCCATGCCGTCGACAGTGGGACGCCTTGCCAGTCCAGGAAACTCCGGAAGAGAGTGAGGGTTCGAGGTCAGCGCTCTTCGTCGGGTGGGTCGCAATAGACGGCGAGGCGGCGGGCCCAGACATGTCGACGGCTCCGCAGTCGTCCCACTTGGGCGATGAGTTCGCGGGCGGTACCGGAGTGATGTAGCAGTTCCTCCGCCCACTCGTAGAATTCTGCGCAGTCGGCGTGGGTCGCAAATCGGCTCCACAGGATGAGGGGGTAGCCGAGGGAGCGGACCAAGTCGATGTCCGTGGTTACCGCGGGCACGTCGAGGTGGCGGCACAGTAGCGGGACCGTGTTGAGCGGCATCTGCAACCAGTCTGGGCGCGGCTCGTCGGTCCTGCGGCGCGAGCTCATCCGCGCTCCCTGCAGGGGCCCCTTGGCCACCGCCTCCCAGCGTCGCCGTCTTTCCTGTGACGACCGCCCCAGGGGGTCCTGAGCACGGACGAAGACGGCTCGCTCCTCGCCGAGGACGTCTGACTGCCGCACGGGCCAGTCTTCGACCGAGAGGTCCCAGAGCAGTGCGCTCGGCAGACAGAACTGGACGGCTGCCCTGGCGGCGACGGTGTCGGCCCTGTCCAGGGCGTCCGAGATGTGGGGCGGCAGCCGGTCCTGCACTTCGAACTCCGACCTGCCGGACATGTCCTCGGCCTGGATCGCCTCCTCGCCGTCCTGCCTCAGGACAACGCGCCAGCCGTACGGGCGGTCGAGGCTCACTCGCTCGATCTCCACGCGTACGACGGGTCCGCTTGCCGTGAAGGTCACGTCCACCCGCTCGAAGACGTCGGCAATGTCCTGCAAGGCGTCGTCTGTGATGCTCGTCCGGGCTGACGCCTCGGTCCAGTCCCGCAGCGCGGTGAGGGCGGCGGCCTGATCGGGGCTGCTCCGAGGGGCTAGTTGGGCCCAGACGTGTGCGGCGTACAGGAACAGGCTGTTGTCGGCGATGCGGTGGCGCACGCAGCCAGCGCCGTCGCGCCAGTGGCGCGGGATATGGTCCGTCCGCAGCCGCGGGTCATCGAGCAAAGCCTGCACGGCCTCGGCGCCGGCGGGGGGCTCCAGTTCGGCGAGTAGTCCATAGAGCTCGGTTCGCATCTTCGGGCCTGAGCCGCCAGAGACCTGTGCCTGCACCCCGGTCCACGTCAGGCGGGAGCCGCGGTCCATGAACCGGTTGTAGTGGTGCCGGTCGTGGGCGCGGATGATGCCGTGCCAGAGCTCGGTGTTCGCGGTGCCCTGGTTGCAGAGTTCCCGCAACGCCTCGATACGGATCGCTTCGCCGGTTCCGTCTTCTCGCCGGGTTACGACGACACCGATGAGGGACCCGTCGCCGGCGTCGAGGACGGGTCCGCCCGCACTACCCGGCGGAAGGTGAACGCCGTCGAGGGTGAAGGTGTCGTTGCGGAGCGGCTCGAAGGCTCTTGCGGGCGTTCGGAACTCTCGCGGGGTGTTCCGGGATCCTGCGGCCCAGCACAGGAACACGGCTCCAGCCTGGGCCACCGGGCGGTCGGTGAGCCACAGGCAGTCCGCGTTGACCACAGCGGGCACATGAAGCAGGGCCAGGTCGCCCACGTCCAGGACCTTCTCGGCCTGGTGTCGGTTGCCGTCCATCATGGTGACCTCGACGAAGGAGCCTCGGTGGCGGGCCCGGACCACGGTCGACGCCGTGACTGCCCAGCCGGGTGCCAGGAAGAAGCCGCTGCCCGTTCCGCTCGAGGCGTCGACCCGGACCAGCGCGCGCCGAATGAGTTCGTCGCGCGCGGCCGCCGGTCCGGTAGGCCCTTCACCGGTGTCGGTCAGGCGCAGGACGTCGGCCGTATCTGCCCAGCCCGGGTCACGGGAGGTGATCAGTACGTGTCCGCCGCTGAGCGGGAACCTGTCTGCGTCCCGGGCGTCGTCCCAGCCGTCGTAGACGATCAGCCAGCGCAGGTTCTCCTCGGGCAGACGCTGCGTGAACATCTCTATGACCTGCGGCAGGCCGGGTTCGCGTTCGAGACAACCGTTGATCTTGATCGAGAGGTCTCCCACTGCCTCGAAGCGCGTGTCGGTGTCCCGGGCTTGGATCCATGCTACGAAGTCGTACTCGTCGGCGAACCGGTGCACGTACTCCGCCGCGAGCTGCGTCTTGCCCGTCCCGGGCTGCCCGACCAGAGCGCAGGGCCGCACTGCCCGCTGCTGGTCCCACATCCTCGCTCGCAGTTGGTGGAGCGCATCTGGCTGCAGGACGTGTCCCGGTGAACGCTCGGGGACCGGGCCCTCGACGAGCCGCGTGGGCCCGGGGTACTCCGCGTCTCGGTCGCTCAGCAGGGATGTGCCTGCATCGATGCCCAGTTGGTTGAACAGCCACCGCCTGGCCAGCCCCTCGGTCAGGCTCGATATGGGGGTGTGACGGATCCCGGGCGAAGGGCTGAGCCCGAGAAAATCTCCGTCAGTGCTGACATCGACGTCGAGATCGACGGGGATCACCTGCTGCAGGGCCGCGTTCAAGCGCATGGCGTCGGCATCGGTGCCGTCACCGAGAAGTCGCACCACCTGAAGCGGCCGGTCGGAAACCGCCTCGGGCGGGCGAGCCGGGGCGATCGTCAACTCGCTGTCGGTGTGCCGTGTCCGCAGCACCGCCTCGCAGCCCGCAGCCTCCAGCAGCCGGGCCATCCACCCTGCCCACGTCGCATCCTCCGGCCTGAAGACCAGGGATATCAACCGTAGCGGCGCCACGACAGGGGCCGGCACCACGGCTCCCGTGAACCGCCCCAGCACGGCCCTCGACACCTCGGCGAACGCCTGCGGAACCTGTTCCTCTGCGTCCGGCAGGACAGCCGTGTTCCCGGTCAGCCGGGCCAGCGCCAGCGCCGGGAAGTTGTGTGCCCGCCGCCCGAAGTGCCGCTCGACGTACTCCCCGCTGTGCCTGAGCACCAGCAGCGCCTCACCGCGCGGCAGCAGACGCAGCAGTTCCTCACGCACGCCGGGCAGGAACTCGTACCAGCCGGCCTGGTCCGTGTGCCGTATCAGACCACCGAGCAGCACTTCGGCGAGAACGAAGGGTCCGCTGCGGGGCTGCATGGCGCGCTGAACGAGCTGCATCACAGGCAGGGTGAGCGGTACGGCCGAGAAGGAGACGGCGAGAGAAACGGCTTGGCGGGAGGCGGAGCTGCGGAAGGCTGCGACGAGCGTCGCCGCGTCCGCGGGCTCGCGTTGCGGGCGGGGTGGGGCGGCGGAATGGTCCGCGTGGACCCAGGCGGCAGCAGCGGGCATGGAGAGGCCCGTGCCGCCGGACAGGAGCCGGGCCCAGGTGCCGAGGGCTGCGCGGGTGGGCCCGAGCACGGGGATGGGCAGCGCGCCTGGCGGCACCACGCCCTCGGCAGGGATGAACTCGAGACGGGCGCCCAGCCCTTCGCGGCGGCGCAAGGTGCCCGGGCGCGCCGGGAGGTGGGTGCGGCGCCACAAGCGCTGCGGCAGGGGCTGCACGACGGCGACGGGCGCGGCCTGCGTCCAGTCGTGCAGCAGCCGCTGCATCTGCCCCGAGCGCCACAGCGGCCCCGCGCAGTCGCTGAGGACGAGTGTCAGCTGCCGTCCGGTGGGATCGCGCAACTGTTCCGCAGCGCGTGGTGCGCGGGCCGGATCCCGGGAAGGGCCGAGAGTCAGCCTCCCATCGGCGCCCTCGTGGACGTAGTGCGCCTGCACCTCGCGGAAGGCGCCGAGACCGGCGCAGATCTGCCGCAGGTCCACAAGTGTGCTGTCCCATACGGAGGTCGAGCTGGATGCATCCATGAGCAGCCGCAGGCGGGCCTCGCCTCGTGCGTGGGCGCGCAGGACGGGGATCAGCAGGCCGGTCTCCGCAGCCCGCTCCGCTGTGGCCTGTTCGTCCAGGCGGTGAGCGGTGGTACGGACGGGCGGCTGGTAGCGCTGGAGCGGGCGCAGGGCCCGTTGAAGGCCAAGGGAGTGCGGCAGGGCAGTCGCCGCGGGGACGCGGACACGTACGAAGTCCCGGTTCACGGCACCTTGTGCGGTGCCGTCGCCGGGCGGGCGGTGCGGGTCCTCGGCGTACAGGTGGGTGCGCACGGAGGCTTCAGGGGCGGGGACTGTGGGCTCGGTCCCGGCCTCCGGCTGTTGCCGTGCGGGCGGATGCGGAGGGTCGTACGGCTGATCTGCCGGCGGCTCCGGGGCCCTCGAGCGCACTTCGGCGGCTTCCACGTACTCGGCCAGCCACAGCGCCTCCGCGAGCTCCCGTGCACCTGGCTCCACACTCAGGCGGGTGCGCAGCCGCTCGGCGAGCGCGGCGAGCGGTCCGTCGGCGGCAGGAGGGGGCGTGGGCCAGGTCATCAGCGTGTCCCGCGGTCGCCCTGGCCGAGGGGCCTCATCAGCAGCTCGGCGAGCCGCTGTCGGTCGGACTCGCTGTCGCGCACGGCCTCCTGGGTGAAGTAGATAGCGTTGAGCAGTTGGTCGGCGGCGCGCAGGGAACCGGGGTGGGCCTGGAGGAAGTCACTGATCAGCTGGTCCCTGCCGGACTGGTCGGCGTCCGGGAAGTGGGCGCGGACCATGGAGTCCAGCCGCGCGGCGCCCCAGTCATCGTTTTGGGGCGTCGGCAGTTCGAGGTGGAGGCAGCGGCGCAGCAGAGGTGCGGGGAAGTCGCGTTCGCCATTGCTCGTCATCACCACCACGGGAAAGGCCCGGCAGCGGACCCGGCCCCCCTGGACGAGAGCACGGTCGTCGTCGTCGGTGAGTACCCGGACCTCGGGCTGTCGGCGGGCGATGCGCTGGAGCTCGGCGATGCGGAACTCCCCCTCCTCCAGGGCGTTGAGGAGGTCGTTGGGCAGGTCGATGTCGCTCTTGTCCAGCTCGTCGACGAGGAGAACCCGCGGCCTGGCATGGGGCAGCAGTGCGGTGCCGAGCGGGCCGAGACGGATGTACTCGCCGATGTCCTCCGTGTAGGCCTCTCCCGTTTCCTTGGCCATCTGCAGGTCGTGCAGGCGGGCTATTGCGTCATAGCCGTAGAGGCCGTCTCGCAGGGTGGTGCGGCTGACGATGGGCCAGTGCAGCACCCGGCCGAGGCCGAGTTCGTGCGCGAGGGCGTGGGCCAGCGTCGACTTGCCGGAGCCGGGGTCGCCGGTGACCAGCAAGGGCCGGCGCAGGTAGAGCGCGGCATTGATCAGCTCCAGATCCTCTGGGCGCCAGAGGGTGCCGTTTGCGCCATGGGCGCCCAGGCGGCGCGTCGACTCGCTGCCCAGTGGCGGAACCGTCTCGATGAGCGGTCCACCGTCGAAGGCGCGCCACGGCGGCGGTGCGGGCAGCCGATCGACGCCGTCGTGCGGCTGCCCGGTACCCCGGAAGACGAACCAGTCGGGGGTGGTCACGGAAGTCTCCTTCTGCGAGAGGCGGGTGCTGTCCGGGCCGTGTCAAAGAGGCTGGGTGTGGCGGACGGGAAGGCTCGTGGGCTGCCGGAACTGTCACGGGACGTAGACGCGTCATGGGTGGACGTGTCACGGGGAGTCCAGCGGGTCGATGTGAACCGGAAGGGGGCGCCGCGGGTCGTCGTACAGGAGCGCAACGTGGGACGCCCAGGCCGTGTCCTCGCCGTCGCCGTCCTCGGCATTGGCCCGCTCCCTGAGGGACCGCAGCAGTTCGGGCAGAGCCATGGCCGAGCCGGCCGTGCCGAGGAGTTGCACGGCCCGGCCGTAGAGCTCGCCGCAGTCGGTGCCACATGCGCGCGCGTGCTCGCCCCGCAGGCTGCACAGAGCGATGCTGTATCCGGCGCCGATCGCCTCCGTCAGCGAGTCGGCACTCTGCCGCGGTGGGCGACACAGCACTGGCACCGCGCCGGGCTCAGCCTCCTCCAGCGCCTCCTTCGCGTATTCAGACGAGTGCATGGGGAGAGCCTTGAGCGCGTTCGCGGTGACTCCGGCCCAGCGCTGCTGCCACGCATCGGCCGGCTCGCCGCGGCGTTCTTGGCTGCGCAGCACGACCTGCCGCTGGGCACCGAAGGGCGTCCGTGCGGACCACGGCCACATGTGCGCGTCCAGCCCGAAATACTCGACCGGCAGGGCGAACTCGAGTCGGGCGCGGCGCTGCTCGGCGTCGAGTTGCAGAAAGGCGTTGCACAGCGGCTGGTCCAGGGCCTGCGGCAGCTCGGAGAGCAGCGAGCCCTCACCCCCGGCGTCATCAGCCAGCACTCGCGGCGGGCCGCCCTCGTCCGGCCAGGCCCAGACCCGCCAGTGGAAACGGTCACCGGGACCATAGGCGTCCGGCTTCAACTCGACTGCCACCGCGCGCGCTTCATCGTCAGGGGGCGCCCCGCAACGGCCGTCCGCGATGAAGGTGTGGTCGGGTGTCCTCCGCGCGTCATCCGGCGCGCGCTCGCGCAACAGCGCCGCCATGAAGTCCGGCAGCTCCTCGATCCGCGACTTCACCCACCGTTTCAGTTCGACGACGGCCTCTGAGGACCGGCGCCGGCACGCCTGCACGACGGCGAGCAGATAGTGCAGCGCGACGACCTCGGCACCGTCCGGCTGGTCGTACACCCAGCCCAACCCGTCGCGCCAGTCGACCGGTGAGAGAGCGTCCTCCCACAACGGCTCGTAACCGAGCACTCTGCTGATCATCTGCTGCAGATCGGCCGAGGAGACGGGCAGCGGCAGGTCAGCCAGCAGCGCAGACGCCTCAGCGCCGTCCCGCGCCACCCACCTGCTGCCGCCCGCACCAGTGCCGCCCTGCAACCGCACCCAGGACAAGCTGCCCGACACACGGTGGTGCCACCGGTCGTGCTCCCTGATCAGCGCCGTGTAGGGGTCGGGGCCCAGACGGTCCTCGCCATCCACGGCACGAGCGTTACGGAAGCCGCGCAGCCCGGTCGAGGCCACGGCCAGACCGCCGTCCTGCCCCTTGCGGCGGGCCTTGACGACGCCCACGACGACCCCGTGCTCACGGTCCAGCAGCGGTCCGCCGGACGCGCCGTGCGGTATCTCCATGTGCGGCGCGAGGGTGAAACCGTAGGAGCCGTCCCGGCCATTGCACTCGCTGTGTCCGCTCCAGCGCTGGGGCACACCACCCGACGACATGCGCCAGCCGAATGCCGTGACCTGGTGCGGCGGGTCGTAGCGGTCCGTCAGTCGCACGCACGCAACAGGGCCGTGGGCCGCAGCGCCGTCGGCCAGCCTGACGAGCGCGAGGTCCTGCTCGGGATCGGTGCCGCCACCGAGCCAGTACGCGAGCCGGGCTACAGCCTCGAAGCCGTACCCCCGCACGCGCAGAACGCCCACGTGCTCGGCCCCCCGCGCGAGCGGCAGAATGTGCGCACAAGTGAGCACCCAGCCAGGCGCAACGACAAAACCGCTGCCCCAGAACACGTCGGGCTGGGCGTCCGGACCAATCCACACCGTCGCCCGCCTCACCAACTGCTCCAGCTGGCCGGTCATACGGCGGTAGCGTCCCGATCATCGGGCAGGGCAACAACCGTGTCGGCACCGCCAGCCGGTGCGATGTCCTCGGCCTTGTGCCAGGTCAACGTGATCGACAGGGCCGCCTTGGCCTCCCCATCGGCGAGCAGAGCAACCGCCTTGCCCGGCTTCAGCGCGAGCTCCACCCCGAACGTGGCGCTCACCTCGTCAGGACGCACAGCGCGCGCCGCCGCCAGCACGGCCCCGCCGACCCCACTGACCAGTTCGTTCAGCTGATCCACCCGCGCAACCATCCAGTCGACGGCACCGACATCGTCGTAGGCGAACTCATCGGTCACGGCAGGCACTTCCTCGGGAGCGAGCACACTGACCCAGGCGAGCACCTTCTCTCCGCCGGGCAGTTCGATCTCCTGCACTCTGCGCTCCATGGCTCCCCCTCCGCGCACGCGCCAACTCTCCATGGACCGGCATCTGTTGCAGCGCCGCAGATCGTCGTACCTCATTGTGCCGCCTCACGCGCGCCGGGAAGACAATTCCGGCAAGTACGCAGGAGGAATGGCATGCACAACAACGGGACTATGGCAGCACTGTCGTCGTCGCCAGGCCGCCGGGCACCTCCCCATCTGGCGCAGCAGTCCACCCAACGGTGGGGTTGAAGCCGCGCGGATGTCGACTTGCCAGGCGAGAGCGCCGCCGGGACTGGAACCGGCGGAGGACTTCCAACGGCGGTTGCCCGTGGACTGGCACCACACGTGCAGCCCGCCCGTACAGGGCACTAGGGTGCGCACGAGGCGGCCAGGTGTCGGCGGATCCGGGAGGCTGTGTCATGGGACGGCTGAGGGCCCACGAGGAACTGATCTTGGTCGAGCGGCGGGTGTTCGGGCTGATGGACGAGGACGCGGCTGCCTGCCCCCATCCGTGGCCGGCGGGACCGCGCCCTGCTGACGTTTCCGTCCACGCCCAGTACGGCCGGATCGACTTCACCACCGGCGCCCCCGACCACCGGGCCGCCGTACGCCTGGAGGCATGGGACGGCGTCCCCGGCGTGCCGGAGGGCTCCTGGGAGGACGACGAACGAGTGGCCCTGGTCCTGCCGTCGGGGCGGGTGCAACTCTGGACGCTGACGATGGGGCCGGGCCGGGCTGTCTTCGAGGTCGGCGGCCCGGGAGCGTATGAGGTGCAGACCTGGGCCCGCGGACGCGACACCGCCCTGGAACTGAACTGGCGGGCGCAGCCCGTCCCGGACGGCACGGAGCGGTACGTGGTGCAGTTCTGGCCGTCGTCCGACGAAGGGGCAGCTGCTGGCGTGTGACCGCCGAAGCCGTGGGAGCCCAGCGGGCTTCCACGGCTTCGGACCGGTACTTGCAGTTTGCCGACCGGCTCAGTCGACGATCTTCACGTAGAACGCGTCGCCGTCGAGGATGCGGTCACGTCCGTACCAGGTTCCCAGGCGGTTGCCCGCCTCCTGGTTGTCGCTGAACAAGACGGGTCGTACGGAGAACTGACCGTAGGGCACATCCTGGTACAGATGGCGTGCCGCTCCTTCGTACGTCGCGGAGAAGGGGTACTCGTCGCAGTCCTGGCTCAGTTCCGGATAGCCGGGCCACTGTGCTTGGCACACAGGCACGGCGAACCGCTCGCGGTTCCAGGTGCGCCTCTGGGTGTCGTGGTAAAGCCGCCTGAGCGGATCCGACGCCGAAGCTCCTGGGATGTGCTTGCCGTCGATGCGGGGATACGTGGACTCCGGGTGGTCCTGCGCGTCGCGGATGTGCCAGGCGCTCTCGTTCACCTCGGAGTCCTTGGTGCTGTAGCTCAGCCAGGGCGTGACGCGGTCGAAGATCGAGCCCTGCTTCTGCGGCAGGTACCAGGCGGAGTCGAAACGGACGCTGGTCGACGGGCCGTCCGCCTCCTTGTTGCCTGCGGTGGTCCGGAAGTCGTACTCGAACTGGAACGTGCCCGTCTTGACCTGCTCGCCCCGGGAGGCGTCCGGTGGGTCGGCGTGTGAGGTGAAGAGCAGGGTTGCCTCCCCGTTCGCCTGCCACTGCGGAACCGTCTTGACGACCCGGTCGAAGCCTCCGGACACACAGGCGTCTGACGTCGATCCGGCACATTCCGCCTCGACCGTCAGCAGGCCGGCCTCACTGACGCCCCAGGCGTCGATCTCGTCGAAGTAGACCTTCCAGTCCACGTCCCTCAGGCCCTGGTAGGCGTAGCCCATGTGTGTCACCCGGGCGCTGAAGGCACCCACGGGGACGCAGAAAATACTCCAGCAGCGGAACTGCTCCGCCACAAGGACACCGATCTGGCAGTAGGAGAAGTGGTTCTTGATCCAGCCCTCGGCCCGGCCGGACTTGTCCGTGTTGGACCGGCACTCCTCCAGCGTGATGTCGTCCTCTTGGAGGGTGGACACCTTGCCGGTGGCGACTTGCTCGCTGGGCGTGCCGTATTCGGCGCCCGCGTCCAGGGCGAGGAACCGGGCCTGCGCCTCGCTCGTGACAACCGGTTCACGATCAGGGGCGGCGCTCCTGATCGATTCCGCGGGCACCTTCTTGTTCTTGTCCGCCGCGTCCGCACGGACGGCCGCCTTCGGCTTCCCGTCGGCGTCGAGGTATTGACTGCCGGTCAGCGTGCGTACCACGCTGACCAGTTTTCCCTGATCAGCGAAGGGTTCGGCGGCATGTGCCGGGGCCCCGTAACCGATCACTAACGTGGCCAGCGCGGCGAGCAACGCCGCATGGCGCCTTGGTCTCATCTGTCCCCCATTGTTGGCATGCTCCTGACATCACTGAGCAGCGAAAGATCCGCGGCTCTTTTCGGTGACTGCGACCCAACTTGTCCGCACCCCAAGAACTGGTCAAGGGACGGCAGTATGCAGCGTGCGATCCCGGCCACCCATCCCGTGCCACTGGCCGCACCGCGCACCCTTAGGCGCATCCGTCCCGACCGGGCCCTTTCCCACCGAAGCCCTTCAGGCCCCTTCCCCCACGCCGCCAAGGCCCGTCTCCCGGCATCCGCGGCGAAGTGGCATTCTGCGCACACGGCGATCGTCGCGAACACTAAGTCGGGGACGGAAGCGAGTATGGCCAGAAGCCGCCGCAGCGTGTCGGCCGCTTCGCTGCGCACTGACGTCACCCACATCGGAGGGCCTTGGACCCGATGGGGACTCCGTAAGTTGTTGGGCGGCCTGGGAGGGCCGGGTGTGGCTTGGGGGGACTTGTCTTCAGTGGCTTCGAAGGAGCGGCCGCCCGGTTCTCCGGGGCGCCCTGGTCGCTGATTGAGGTGTGCGTCTCGGTCGCTGTTTAACGGAGTCGACGACGGGGTGTTCCTCGGGCCGGCATGCTGAGCAGAACGAGGAGGGGCAAGTGAGCAAGAGACAGGCCCAGTTCTGGGCCGGCATCGACGCCGGCAAGGGCCACCACAGGGCGGCGGTGGCCGACGAGAGCGGTGCGACACTGTGGTCGCAGAAGATCGACAACGACGAGTCGGCGATCCTGACCGCGCTCGGTGAGATCCTGGACCTGGCCGAGGAGGTCCACTGGGCGGTGGACATCTCCGGGACGTCCTCGGCCATGCCGTTGCTGACGATCCCCAGCCAGGCTGTCCTCCGGGGCCAACGAAGATCGTCGAAGCCGCGAGCCGGGATCTCAAACACTCAGGGCGACGCGGACCAGGTCGCCGTAGGGCTCGGCCAGCGGCCGGGCCTCCCGGCGTCGCGGCACAGCTACTCCTCGCCTTTGAGCAGCTGGACCAGCTGCTCGTCCAGGGTGAACTCGCCGTTATCGAGGGCCCCTTCAAGCCAGTCCGCCGCCGCGCACACCCGGCCGATCTGCCGACGCACGGTCTCGCGCTCACTGGCATGCCACCTTGACGGCATGCCATCGTTGCCGAAGCCACGAAATGCCAAGGGCAGGCGGCGAATCCGACGTTGGTGACGTACTCGTCATGGCCCCATTGAGAGCCGAGGACGACGACCTGGTCGACCCAGGCGTCGTCGAGCCCCTGGTCGTCGCCGGCCGCCCAGGCGGCGACGATGCGGTCCCAGCGGCGCACGTTCATCGAGCGGAACTCCACCGGGCGTTGGCGCGGCCGGGAGACCTGGGACTGGTTGAGGGGATGGATCTCGACGCGGGTGCCGCGGCCGTCGCGGTTGAGCCGGGCGGCCAGGTAGCGGGCGACGTTCTCCCGCCGCACGGTGCGGTAGGCCCGCACTCCTCCAGGTTCTTCCTCGAAGGCGTGCAGGTGCCGGCCGTCCAGGCGCGCAGGGTCCGGTCGGTGACGGTCAGCCCGGCGGCCCGGGCCGCCGCCCGGGCGTGACCGGTGCGGGTGAGGCAATGCAGGCGGGCCAGCAAGCCGCGCCGGGCGGTGACGGAGGTGGCGATGAAGCCGGCCAGCGCGTCCAGCTGGCGGGCGACGGCCTCGTGGCCCTTGATGCCGTGGGCACCGTACTTGCCGAACTCGATGTTCCGCTCAGGCACTTGCTGTTTCTCCGTTCCGTCCGGTGACACGGCAACCTACTGGCATGTTGAGCGTTTGGGGCGTGCTGGCGGCCGGCAACGTCCCGGGTCGGGAGAGGGGAACGCCATGACCACGAACGTGGCAGGCACGGACGTCTGGCTGAAGGAGATCGGTGCGCAGGCGCGTACGTCGACGGCCCGGGTGTTCTCCGTGAGCGTGCCGCTGAACCACCCCTACAGCCCGGATCAGGCACCCGAGCATCTGGTGGCCGCGACGATCGAGGGCGTCGAGGTGCACGGATGGCGGCTGGACAGCATGAGTACCTACGGGGCCGGATTTTCCATGCCCCCGTGGGACCCCGATCCCCGCTTCTCGGCTCTGCTGGTCTTCCGAACCAGCCCGCCGCCCGGGCTGCGACCTTTCTGCACACCGCGCTGCTGCTGCGGCCCTTCACCGACTACAACCTGGTCATTGGCTGGGCCTGCACCAGCCAGTGCATGCACGTCTCCAGCCAGCCGCTGCAGGCCAAGGACGACGAGTTGTACGAGCTCGCCCAGGCGGTCTGCAATCAGGAATCCGACCTGCGTACGATCGCGCAGCGGCTGGAGTCCTGGCGCAGCGAGTGATGCCGGCTGGCTTTCCCGTCATCCCTCGGGGCGGTGAGCGGTTCGGATCGCCGTGCCACCCACGATGGTCTCCACCCCGAGTACGGGGTTGAAGGGCTCCACGAGTTCCTTGGTGGCAATAGCCACGAGGCGGGCGGGTGCATCACCCTTCAGCAACGCGCTCACATACTCGATGGCTTCCGCAGGCGAGAACATGGGCAGCCTCTGGCGCAGTGTCCGCACGGCATGCATCCGTCCGCGCGCAGCGGCGATTGTGCGGAGTGCGTCGTGCAGGTCATCTGTCTCGGTGCGTACCGGCAGCCCGCGTATCCGGGCCCGGTAGTCGGTCTCCCACTCCCCTGTGTGCGCGGAGACGACCCCGATCCGGTGCAGTCCTCCGTCGACGCGGTCGACCAGGTACGGTCCATTGCCGACCAGCATGTCCTCGGTCTTCCGTGTCCGTAGGAAGGTCTCGGACTGCCAGTAGACGATCCACACCAGCTCGTGCTCTTCGACGCTGACCACGGCCATCTGCACTGCTTCCGCACTGGCGGCCCGCCACTGCTGATAGTCGAGCTCCAGTTGCTCTTCGACAGCCTGTACGGCGGCGTCTCTCTCGATCACGCGTGCAGCATCCCGTGCCGGCGCAATTTCGGCCACCGAATTCCCACTGCTCGAGGCCATGCAGAGGGGGGTGATTCACCTGTGTCTCTCGCCCGTTCCCTGTGGTCGGTCGGGGTACCAGGGGGCGAGGCGCAGCAAGAGGTGGAGGGTGTGGCGAGCGGCGGCGCGCGGCGGTGCGCTTGGCCGGGGCCGCCGGGATGGGGGCCGGTGAGGTCGGCGGCGAGATGCTTGTCGAGGCGCTCGCTGCGCTGATGCCCGGTGTGGACTGGGCTCCGGTCGCCCAGTCCGCGCGCAGGGCCGAGAGCGAGGGCACCCTGGACAGCTGGATCGAGGCGGGAGCGCTCGTCAACCCGCTCGCCCGCCTCCAGGCCGCCGGTGAGGAGGAGATGGCCGCAGCGCGGGGCGTGGTGCGGATTCTCACCCTGGTCGGCTTCTTCTACGTGATGCATGGGTTCCTGATGCCCGACAGCCCTTTCCTCGCCCGGCTGAGGGCGAGGGTCGACGCGTCGGGGTTCGCCTTGCTCATCGCCCTGCTCGTCCCTCAGATGGCCAAGCCGTCCGGTGTCCCCCACGCGCTGGTGATGTGCCTGTCGCCCGAGATGGCCGCGCTCGCCGCCTGGCTGGAGGAGCTGATCGACGAACAGATCGGTGCCGGGCAGGGGCTGTTGTCGCTGCCCGGTACCGCGGAGGGCGGAGCCGAGACGTTCATGCAGACCTGGATCGAGCGGCTGCACGATCTCGCTGAGCGTGCGCGGGCGCGGCGGGCCGGCGCTGTGGAGGCATCTGGTTCGTGACGGTGGCGCAGTGGACGGGCGGACCGTGGCTGTTCATGCAGGGAGATCGTGTCGTTGATGCCGCGGCGCGCCGTGGCGCGGGTATGCGCGAGGGCCGACCCTCGGGTCGGGGGGCCGGCCCTCGCGTCCGCGGGCACGTGTCACCGTGGCCTGCGGCAGTTTTCCCTGGGGGCGCGTTGGTTTGCGGCCAGTAGCGGTCAGAAAGCCGGAGGTCGGTGCTGCGGCGGGGCCGGACCGGATG
>NZ_JBHUXV010000170.1:0-16435 GCF_042669125.1 Streptomyces sp. NPDC057253
CCCTGGACGCCGGCCCGTGGGGGGACCGGCGCCAGGGCGCCTTTCGCTTCGCGGATCAAGCCGGGGTACTACAGGTTGTTCCTCGGCTTCCGGCCGGTGGGGGCTGGTCGCGCAGTTCCCCGCGCCCCCAAAGACAAAAAACCAGCCCCGGCACCCGGCCTGCGTCAGCGCTGCTCGACCGGGACGAAGTCCCGCTCCACCACTCCCGTGTAGATCTGGCGCGGGCGGCCGATGCGGGAGCCCGGCTCCTTGATCATCTCGTGCCACTGGGCGATCCAGCCCGGGAGGCGGCCGAGGGCGAACAGGACCGTGAACATCTCGGTCGGGAAGCCCATCGCGCGGTAGATCAGGCCCGTGTAGAAGTCGACGTTGGGGTAGAGGCTGCGCGAGACGAAGTAGTCGTCGGAGAGCGCGTGCTCCTCCAGCTTGAGCGCGATGTCCAGCAGCTCGTCGGACTTGCCGAGGGCCGAGAGGACGTCGTGCGCGGCGGCCTTGATGATCTTCGCGCGCGGGTCGAAGTTCTTGTAGACCCGGTGGCCGAAGCCCATCAGGCGGACGCCGTCCTCCTTGTTCTTCACCTTGCGGATGAAGGAGTCGACGTCACCGCCGGAGGCCTGGATGCCCTCCAGCATCTCCAGCACGGACTGGTTGGCGCCGCCGTGCAGCGGGCCCCACAGGGCGTTGATGCCGGCCGAGATCGACGCGAACATGTTCGCCTGCGACGAGCCGACGAGGCGGACCGTGGAGGTCGAACAGTTCTGCTCGTGGTCGGCGTGCAGGATGAGCAGCTTGTCCAGGGCGGAGACGACGACCGGGTCGAGGTCGTACTCCTGCGCGGGGACCGAGAAGGTCATGCGCAGGAAGTTCTCGACGTAGCCGAGGTCGTTGCGCGGGTAGACGAAGGGGTGGCCGATCGACTTCTTGTACGCGTACGCCGCGATGGTCGGAAGCTTGGCGAGCAGCCGGATCGTCGAGAGGTTGCGCTGCTTCTCGTCGAAGGGGTTGTGGCTGTCCTGGTAGAACGTGGACAGCGCGGAGACGACCGAGGACAGCATGGCCATCGGGTGGGCGTCGCGCGGGAAGCCGCGGTAGAAGTTCTTGACGTCCTCGTGCAGCAGGGTGTGCTGCGTGATCTCGTTCTTGAACGTGGCCAGTTCGTCGACGGTCGGGAGCTCGCCGTTGATCAGCAGGTAGGCGACCTCCAGGAACGTGGAGCGCTCGGCCAGCTGCTCGATCGGGTAGCCGCGGTACCGGAGGATGCCGGCCTCACCGTCGAGGTAGGTGATGGCCGATTTATAGGCGGCGGTGTTGCCGTAGCCGCTGTCCAGGGTGACCAGACCGGTCTGGGCGCGCAGCTTCCCGATGTCGAAGCCCTTGTCGCCGACGGTGCTGTCGATCACCGGGTAGGTGTACTCGCCATCGCCGTACCGCACTACTACAGAGTTGTCGCTCACGTCATCCCTCACCGACGTTGTGCCTCTTCTTCGAGGTTGCCCTGACTGTCTCTACCATCCCCCATTTGGCGCAGGAGAGTGCACTCGGGGTCGGCCGTTGGGCGTATCGGCGGCACTGAGTGCCGCCAACTTGCCCATCCTGCCCCTCCCCCACCCCCTTCCGGAAGAGCTCTGTGACCCACATGACTCATTTGATCGATCATTTTTTGTGAAGGCTCACAGTTGACCGCCGTCACAGCCCCGAAAGCCGGAAGTCGAGCGCGGTGCAGCGCCGTCCCGCCGAGACGGTGCGCACCGCCTGGCCGATCGCCTTGCGGGAGCCGACGAGGACGACCAGTTTCTTCGCGCGGGTGACCGCCGTGTACAGCAGATTCCGCTGGAGCATCATCCAGGCACTGGTGGTGACCGGGATCACCACCGCCGGGTACTCGCTGCCCTGGGAACGGTGGATGGTCACCGCGTACGCGTGGGCCAGTTCGTCCAGCTCGTCGAACTCGTACGGCACCTCCTCGTCCTCGTCCGTCAGCACCGTCAGGCGCTGGTCGACCGGGTCGAGCGAGGTGACCACGCCCACGGTGCCGTTGAAGACACCGTTGGTGCCCTTCTCGTAATTGTTGCGAATCTGGGTGACCTTGTCGCCGACCCGGAAGACCCGGCCGCCGAACCGCTTCTCGGCGAGGTCCGGGCGGCCCGGGGTGATGGCCTGCTGGAGCAGGCCGTTGAGGGTGCCGGCGCCCGCGGGGCCCCTGTGCATGGGCGCGAGCACCTGGACGTCCCGGCGCGGGTCGAGGCCGAACTTGGCCGGAATCCGACGGGCCGCCACGTCCACGGTGAGCCGGCCGACCTCCTCGGTGTCGTCCTCGACGAAGAGGAAGAAGTCCTTCATGCCGTCGGTGACCGGGTGCTGCCCGGCGTTGATCCGGTGCGCGTTGGTGACGACACCGGACTGCTGGGCCTGGCGGAACACGCGGGTGAGGCGCACCGCGGGGACCGGGCCGCCCTCGGCGAGGAGGTCGCGCAGGACCTCCCCGGCACCGACGCTGGGCAGCTGGTCGACGTCCCCGACGAACAGCAGGTGGGCGCCCGGTGCCACCGCCTTCACCAGCTTGTTGGCGAGCAGCAGGTCCAGCATGGAGGCCTCGTCGACGACCACCAGGTCGGCGTCGAGCGGGCGGTCCTTGTCGTAGGCCGCGTCGCCGCCGGGCTTGAGCTCCAGGAGCCGGTGGACGGTGGAGGCGTCGGCGCCGGTGAGCTCGGCGAGGCGCTTGGCGGCGCGGCCGGTCGGGGCCGCGAGGACGATCCTGGCCTTCTTGGCGCGGGCCAGCTCCACGATCGAGCGCACGGTGAAGGACTTGCCGCAGCCGGGTCCGCCGGTCAGCACGGCGACCTTCCTGGTGAGCGCCAGCTTCACGGCGGCCTCCTGCTCCGGCGCCAACTCCACGCCGGTACGGCCCTTCAGCCAGCCCAGCGCCTTGTCCCAGTCCACGTCGTGGAAGGACGGCATGCGGTCCTGCTCGGTGCGCAGGAGGCGCAACAGCTGGGCGGTGAGGGAGAGTTCGGCGCGGTGGAAGGGGACCAGGTAGACGGCGGTGACCTCATGGCCGTCGGGGCCGGGGACCTTCTCGCGCACCACGCCGGGCTCGCCCGAGTCCTCGTCGGGCAGGGCGAGTTCGGCGAGGCACTCGATGACCAGGCCGGTGTCGACCTGGAGCAGCTTCACGGCGTCCGCGATCAGCTGTTCCTCGGGGAGATAGCAGTGCCCCTGGTCGGTGGACTGCGACAGGGCGTACTGGAGGCCCGCCTTGACGCGCTCCGGGCTGTCGTGCGGGATGCCGACGGACTGGGCGATCTTGTCGGCGGTGAGGAAGCCGATGCCCCAGACGTCGGCGGCGAGCCGGTAGGGCTGGTTCTTCACGACGGAGATCGAGGCGTCGCCGTACTTCTTGTAGATGCGCACCGCGATGGAGGTGGACACCTCGACGGTCTGGAGGAAGAGCATGACCTCCTTGATCGCCTTCTGCTCCTCCCAGGCGTCGGCGATCTTCCTGGTGCGCTTGGGGCCGAGCCCCGGGACCTCGATGAGCCGCTTCGGCTCCTCCTCGATGATCTTCAGGGTGTCCATGCCGAAGTGCTGGGTGATGCGGTCGGCGAAGACCGGGCCGATGCCCTTGACCAGGCCCGAGCCGAGATAGCGGCGGATGCCCTGGACGGTGGCCGGCAGGACGGTCGTGTAGTTCTCGACGGTGAACTGCTTGCCGTACTGCGGGTGGGAGCCCCAGCGGCCCTCCATGCGCAGCGACTCGCCGACCTGGGCGCCGAGCAGCGCGCCGACGACGGTGAGCAGGTCACCGCCGCCCCGGCCGGTGTCGACCCGGGCGACGGTGTAGCCGTTCTCCTCGTTGGCGTATGTGATCCGCTCGAGGACCCCTTCGAGCACCGACAGGTTGGACATGATCCGACGCTACAGGCGGGGTACGACAGTCGGGGCCCGGTCAGGTGCGTGCGGCGAGCGCGCGGAAGAGGTCCCATTCCACCGGGGGCCGGGACAGGCCCCGGCGCTCCAGATACCGGTCGGTGGCGCGCTGGGTGCGGCGCAGGACCCGTATCGCGTCCGTCGGCCGTCCCGAACCCATGGGTTCCAGGACCTTCTCGGGGGCCAGCAGCCAGCCGTCGGCGGTCCGGGTCAGCCGCCCCCGGACCAACGCGTTGCGCATGGCGTTGATCCGCTCGTCGTGCCGGTGCACCAGCAGCGAGGCGGGGCCCGGTGCCACGGCGCAGTCGTCGGGGGGCCGCACCGCGAAGCCGCCCTGCGTCGGCACCGGGCGGGTCCGGGCCAGGACGGGAGCTCCGGAGGCGTCCCGGGCGGCCAGGACCGCGGTGTCGTAGCGGGCGAGTTGAACGGCTCCCGGCAGCGGCGCCGAAGGGGCGGGAAGCGCCGGAAGCGGTGGTTGCGCGGCGGACCGTACGACCAACTGCTCCGGGGTGACGGTGATGACGAGCCGCAGGTAGTACCAGTCCATCAACCGCCTCATGGGCCGGGACAGATACGCGCGGCTGTGCGGCTGCCGTTCGAACAGCGTCCGCCAGTAGTCCTCCAGGTCCTGCGGGCCCGTCCGGATGTCGTCGGGGCACTCCGCCCGGCCGCCGACGAAGAGCTGCGGGGCGTCGGTGAGGCCGCTGCCGGTGGGGTCGGAGAAGAGCAGGGCGACCCGGCCGTCGCGGCGGATGTTCAGCGCCTTCTGGGCGAAGGCGAGGGACGTGGTCAGCACCAGTGTGCCGTCCGCGCGCCGCCGCACCGCCGTCGGCCAGGCCAGCGGTGTCCCGTCCCGGCCGAGGGTGACGAACTCGCAGGTGCGGTAGGCGTCGAGGACGGCCGTCGGGGCGGAGTCGAGCACGGTCATCGGCCCGTCTCCCCGGCCAGCGGGGCGCGCAGGGCGTGGCAGGCCCTGGCGTACTGCCGCCGGCCCACCAGCTTCCAGACCAGCCGTCCGAGCAGCGGGGCCTTGCCGAGGAAGTAGGCCCGCTCGTCCTCGGTGGCGTCCTCCAGGATCGCCCCGATGGCGAACATGACCTTGTCCTTGGGGAGGTTCTCCAGGCCGCGGCGGCCGACCAGATCCCACTCGTCGACCGTCAGGTGCTCGGCGACCAGCGGGAGCACCAGGCGTTCCTCGTCGTCGAGGTGGTCGAGCAGGGCGAGGCGGTGCTCTTCGAGGGCCAGGGCGAGTTCCTGCCCGGCGACGCTGTCGGCCGAGCGCTGCCACTGCGGCGCCCACTGCGCCACGGCCGCAAGGGTGTTGTCGATACGGCCGTGCTGCTCCTCCATGCGCGCGACCAGCTCCTCGGCGTCACCGGCCCGGGCCCGCAGCAGCGGCCAGATCAACTCGTCCTCGAGGGTGTGGTGGTGGTGCAGTCCCAGGACGTAGTCGCTCAGGTACGCCGAGACCTGCGCGGTCCGCGCCGACTCCCCGTCGGGTACGGCCCGGACCATACGGGGCAGCAGCGCCGACTCCCGGCGGAAGACGCGGTGGACCACGACCATCTCGTGGGTGTAGGGACGGTCGGCGACGGGGAGAGGGGACGATGTACTGCTGCGGGGCACGCTGGGTCCTTCGATGTTCGAGGTGCGGACGACGGGCGCCCACGCTTGCCCGGTCCGCTTGGCGATGACTTGGCGTCGCGCTTGGCGTGCGCTTGGTGTGCGCTTGGAGCGGCCGCTGAAGCCGATCCGACCAGGGCGTTTACCACTCGTTGACGGGATGCGCGCACCGCTCGGATAGATTCCGGCGGCGTGCTGCGTATCAGAGTGCTGGGACCGTTGGGTGCCGAGGTCGCGGGTGCGCCGGTCGGACTGGGCACCCCGCGCCAGCGTGCCGTTCTCGCGCTGCTGGTCGCGGCTCGCGGGGCGGTCGTCTCCATGGACCGGATGGCGGAGGAGCTGTGGCGCGGGGCGCCCCCGGCCAGGGCGACCGTGTCCCTCCAGACGTATGTGTCGAACCTACGGCGGCTGCTCGAACCGGAGCGGCCGCCGCGGGCCCCGGCCGCCGTCCTGGTCTCCTCGCACCCGGGATACGCCCTGCGGCTGCCCGAGGAGGCGGTGGACGCCTGGCGTTTCGCGGCCTGGGTCGAGCAGGCCCGGCGCGCACCGGCCGCGCAGGTCAGGAAGTCGCTGACGGAGGCGCTCGGGTGGTGGCACGGGCCCGCGTTCCAGGAGCACGAGGACGAGAGCTGGGCGGTGCCGGAGGCGGCCCGGCTGGACGCGCTGCGCGCCGAGGCCCGCGAACTCGTCGTCGCGGCCGGGCTGTTCACCGGGCACGTCGCCGAGGTCGCGCCGACCGCCGAGGCCATGGTGCGGGAACGGCCGCTGCGGGAGGAGGGCTGGCGGCTGCTGGCCCTGGCCCACTGGGCCGCCGACCGCCGCAGCGACGCCCTCACGGCCCTGCGCCGGGCCCGCGGGACACTCCGCGACGAACTCGGTTGCGACCCGTCCCCGGCCCTGACCGAACTGGAGCGGGCGATCCTGACCCAGCGGGTGGAGGTGCTGCGGGCGGCGGTGCCGGAGCGGGGGCCTGCCGGAGCGGTACGGGTCTGGGGTGCGGGTGGGTCGACCCCTGCCGTGTCAGCCGGGTTGGCCCAGGGGGTGTCGCAACGACCTGTCGGCCACGACCTCTTCGTGGGCCGTGCCGACGAACTCCGTGCGCTGGGCTCCGCCGCCCGGGTCGCCCGTCAGGGTGGTGGGCTCGTGCTGGTCACCGGGGAGGCCGGGGCCGGCAAGTCCGCTCTGTTCGGTCGGTTCGCCGGGCGGTTGCGGGAGGAAGGGTGGACGGTGGTCGTCGGACGGTGCCCGGAGCACGAGGGGGCTCCGCCGGCCTGGGCCTGGGTGGAGGCACTCGGGTCTCTCGCCCGCCTGGTGCCCCCGGCACGGCCCGCCGAGGTGGCAGCCCTGCTGCACGACCCGGACGGCACGACCACGCCCCCCGACAAGCCAACCGCGGCAGCCCTGATCCGCGACCCCGACGGCACCGCCGCCACACCCCGCGACAAGGCCATCGTGCCACCGGCCCACACACCCGACGGCACCACCACGCCCCGGAACGACGCACAGGTGCCCCCGCTGCCCTACCGACCCGACGGCACCACCACACCCCGGGACGAGGCCACGGTGACGGCCCTGATCCGCGACCCCGAGGGCACCACCGCCACACCCCGCAACAAAGCCACCGCGCCACCGCCGCCCCAACCCGACGCCACCACCACGCCCCGGAACGACGCACAGGTGCCCCCGCTGCCCTACCGACCCGACGCCACCACCACACCCCCCGACAAGCCAACCGTGGCAGGCCTGATCCGCGACCCCGAGGGCACCGCCGCCGCGACCCGGGACGAGGCGACCGCGGGGCTGTTCCGGCTGCACCGGGCCTTCGCCGCGTGGCTGCGCGAGGCGGCCGCGGGCGGGCCCGTCGCCGTGCTCCTGGAGGACGTGCACCGGGCCGACGGGCCGACCCTCGCCCTGCTGGAGGCCGCGGCCGCGGTCACCGGGGTGCCGCTGCTGACCGTCGTCGGCTACCGCCCGGCCGAGGTCGGCGAACCGCTGGCCAAGACGCTCGCCCAGCTCGCTCCCCGGCTGCCGCACCGCGTCGCGCTGGCCGGTCTGTCGGCGCGGGACGTGGCCACGGTGGTCGACGCCGTCTGCGGCGAGCCCGTCGACGAGGCCACGGTGGCGGCGCTCGCCGAACGCACCGGCGGCAATCCCTTCTACGTCCGGGAGAGCGCGCGGCTGCTGGCCGACGAGGGCGCCCTGGTGGCCGTGTCGGAGGTCCCCCAGGGCGTGAGGGACGTGCTGCGCAGGCGCCTCGCCCTGCTGTCCGCCGACGCGCGCGCGGCCGTACAGCTCGCGGCGGTCGCCGGCCCCGAGTCCGAGGTCGCGCTGCTGGTGGACGCGGCCGAGGCGGACGAGGAGACCGTGCTGGCGGGCCTGGACGAGGCCGTGGCCGCGGATCTGCTGACGGATCCGGGGCCGGGCCGGGTCCGTTTCGTGCACGCGCTGGTCCGCGACACCGTCTACACCGATCTGTCGGGGATCCGCCGGGCCCGGCTGCACGACCGGATCGCGCAGCGGCTGCGCGCGCACCGACCCGACGACCTGGCGGCCCTGGCCCACCACTTCGCCCGCTCGGGCCGGACGGCGAACGCTCCGCTGGCCGTCGACTACGCGCTGCGGGCGGCGGAGCTCGCCGAGCGGCGCTACGCCCACGACGTGGCCGTAGGACTCGTCCGGCAGGCGCTGGAGGCGCACACCGCGGTGGCCGCCGACCCCGAGGCCCGGCCGGACGACACGGTCGCGCTGCTGGTGCGGCTGCTGGGCGCGCAGGTGCGGGCCGGTGCCACCGGAGCCGCCCGGCACACCCGGCGCCAAGCGGTGGACCTGGCCGTGCGGGCCGGCCGGGACGACCTGGCCGCGGCGGTCTACGGCGCCTGGACCGAGCCCTCGCCCTGGCGCAGCCGGCTGGAGGGCTTCCTGGACCGGACCTCGCTGGCCCACCTGGAGCGGCTCGCCGAGGACCGCTCGCTGGACGGGCCGACCCGCGCGCGGGTGCTCCAGGTGCTGGCGGAGGCGGTGGCGGGCGAGGACGCGGGGCGGGCCCGGGAGGCGGCTCACGCCCAGCTGGAGCTGGCCCGGGCCGACGGCGAACCGCGGCTGCTGGCCTCGGCGTTGATGACGTCGGCCGGGCTGCCGCCGCACGAGGCGCAGGGCGCCGCCCGCACCCCGCTCGTCGACGAACTGCGCGTCCTGGCCCGGGACCACGACCTCCCCGCGCACCGCTGGGTGTGCGAGCACCTCGACACCCTGACCGCGGCCACCCGCAACGACCCCGACGCGGTACGCCGGCACACCGCCGCCGGCCTGGAGCTGGCGCACCGCTACCGGATGCGGTGGGCACAGGGCATCAACACCGTCACGTCCGCCATGCTGGCCACGGTCGCCGGGCGCTTCGAGGAGGCGGAGGCGCGCTACACCGAGGCGGACGGGCTGTTCCAGCGGGTCGGGGCGCAGCACGCCACGGGCCCGCGGACGCTGGGCCTGTGGACCATCCGGCTGGCCCAGCGCCGGGAGGCCGAGCTCGCACCGGCCGTCCGCGAGGTGTACGAGTCGGTCGGCACTCCGGTCGCGGTGGCGCACGCCCTCGTCCTGGCCCGGCTGGGGCGCCTGGACGAGGCGGCGGCCGTGCCCTTTCCCGCGCGGCCCGTGACCGACCACCTGTACGGCATGGAACTCGACTACCGGGCCGAACTCGCGGTGCTGCTGGACGACCGGGACACGGCCGAGGCGCTGATCGGGCCGCTGCTGCCGCTGAAGGAGCAGTTCGCCGGCACGGCGGGCGGGGCCTACGCCACCCGGCCCCTCGCCCACGCCCTCGCGGACCTGTACCTGCTCGTCGGGGAGCGGGGGGCCGCGGCGGACGCCTGTGCGCTGGCCGAGCGGGTCGCCCGGGTCTGGGGCTCGCCGCACCACGTGACCGCCGCCCGCCGGGCGCTCGCGAAGCTCACCGGGGGTTGAGCAGCGGAGCCCAGCCGGAACCGAACATCACGATCCCGTCTCGGGGGCTTGCCAACCCACCGTGTAATCGATTCCAATCCTCCTTGCACGAGGTCGTGTAATCGATTCCACAAGGAGGTGGAGCGGCGATGGCGAGCATCAAGGACGTCGCTGCCGAGGCGGGGGTCTCCGTCGCCACGGTGTCGCGGGTCCTGAACGACCATCCGTCGGTCAGCGCGGACGCACGCACGCGTGTGCTGGCCGCCGTGGAGACGCTGGGCTACCGCCCGAACGCCGTCGCCCGCTCCCTGCGCACCGACCAGACCCACACCCTCGGCCTGGTCATCAGCGACGTGATGAACCCCTACTTCACCGAGCTGGCCCGCTCCGTGGAGGAGGAGGCCCGCGCGCTGGGCTACAGCGTGATCATCGGCAACGCCGACGAGCGGCCCGACCTCCAGGACCACCACGTACGCACCCTGCTCGACCGCCGGATCGACGGGCTCCTGGTCTCCCCCACCGACGGCGGCTCCCCGCTGATGCTGGACGCCGTGCGCGCGGGGACGCCGATGGTGTTCGTGGACCGGTGGATCCCGGGCGTGGCCGTGCCGGTGGTCCGGGCCGACGGGCGGGCCGCGGTGCGCGACCTCGTCGCCCATCTGCACGGGCTGGGGCACCGCAGGCTCGCCATCATCGCCGGGCCCGCCGCCACCACGACCGGTCAGGAGCGCGTGGCCGCCTTCCGGGAGGCGCTCGGGGCGTACGGCCTCGAACTGCCCGACGCCTACATAGGGCAGGGCGACTTCCAGGCCGAGAGCGGGCGCCGGGTCACCGAGGGCTTCCTCGACCTGCCCGAGCCGCCCGAGGTGGTCTTCGCGGCCGACAACCTGATGGCGCTGGGCGCCCTGGACGCCGTACGCGCGCGTGGGCTGCGCGTTCCCGAGGACCTCGCCCTGGCCGCGTTCGACGACATCCCGTGGTTCGTGCACACCGATCCGCCGATCACCGCGATCGCCCAGCCGACGGGCGAGCTGGGGCGGGCCGCCGTGCGCGCGCTCGTCGACCGCATCGAGGGGCGGCCGCCCGAGTCGGTCACCCTCCCCGCCCGTCTGGTCGTCCGCCGCTCCTGCGGCGAGAACCCCAACCCTGTGCAAAGGAGCACGTCGTGAGCAACGAGGACGAGTTGCCGCGCATCGACAACGAGTTGCTGCCCGTCGAGGACGAGTTGCTGCGCATCGAGGGCATCCGCAAGACCTTCCCCGGCGTGGTCGCGCTCGACGGCGTCGACTTCGACCTGCGCCGGGGCGAGGTGCACGTGCTGCTCGGCGAGAACGGCGCCGGCAAGAGCACGCTGATCAAGATGCTGTCGGGCGCCTACCACCCCGACGGGGGCCGGGTCCTGGTGGACGGCGAGGAGGTGCACATCCGCGGGGCGCAGGACGCCGAGCGGCTGGGCATCGCCACCATCTACCAGGAGTTCAACCTCGTCCCCGATCTGACCGTCGCCGAGAACATCTTCCTGGGCCGGCAGCCGCGCCGGCTCGGGATGATCGACCGGAAGACCATGGAGGCGGACGCCGAGGTGCTGCTCCGGCGCGTCGGGGTCACTGTGTCGCCCCGCGCACGGGTGCGTGAACTCGGCATCGCCCGGCTCCAGATGGTCGAGATCGCCAAGGCGCTCAGCCTGGACGCACGGGTGCTGATCATGGACGAGCCGACCGCCGTGCTCACCTCCGAGGAGGTCGACAAGCTCTTCGCGATCGTGCGCACCCTGCGCGAGGACGGCGTCGGGATCGTCTTCATCACCCACCACCTGGAGGAGATCGCGGCCCTCGGCGACCGGGTCACCGTCATCCGGGACGGGAGGTCCGTCGGGCAGGTGCCCGCGACCACCCCCGAGGACGAACTGGTCCGGCTGATGGTGGGGCGGTCGATCGAGCAGCAGTACCCGCGTGAGCGCGGCGACACCGGACCGGCCCTGCTGAAGGTCGAGGGGCTCACCCGCGACGGTGTCTTCCACGACGTCAGCTTCGAGGTGCACGCCGGTGAGGTCGTCGGCATCGCCGGGCTGGTCGGCGCGGGGCGTACCGAGGTCGTGCGGGCCGTGTTCGGCGCGGACCCGTACGACAAGGGGGCCGTGAAGGTCGCCGGGGCCGCCCTGAAGGGCCACGACGTGGGCGCGGCCATGGCGGCCGGGATCGGACTCGTCCCCGAGGACCGCAAGGGCCAGGGGCTGGTCCTGGACCAGTCGGTCGAGGAGAACCTGGGCCTGGTGACCATGCGCTCGGCGACCCGTGGCGGGCTCGTCGACCTCAAGGGGCAGCGGGAGGCGGCCGCGCGGATCGCCGAGCAGCTCGGGGTGCGGATGGCGGGCCTGCACCAGCAGGTGCGCACGCTCTCCGGGGGCAATCAGCAGAAGGTCGTCATCGGCAAGTGGCTGCTCGCCGACACCAAGGTGCTGATCCTCGACGAGCCCACGCGCGGGATCGACGTCGGCGCCAAGGTCGAGATCTACCAGCTCGTCAACGAGCTGACGGCTCAAGGGGCCGCCGTCCTCATGATCTCCAGCGATCTGCCCGAGGTGCTCGGCATGAGCGACCGGGTGCTGGTGATGGCCCAGGGCCGGATCGCCGGCGAACTCGACGCCGACGAGGCCACGCAGGACTCCGTGATGGCACTCGCCGTCAGCACGAACACCGTACAGACCACGAACACCGTCATGACCACGAACACCGTCACGACCGAGAAGGAGGCCCCCCGTGGCCACTGACACGCTCAGGAGCGGAACGAGCGCGGGTGGCCTGCGCCGTCTCCTGCTCGACAACGGCGCGCTCACCGCGCTGATCGTCCTCGTCGTCGCCATGTCGGCGCTGTCGGGCGACTTCCTGACCACCGACAACCTGCTCAACGTCGGCGTCCAGGCGGCCGTGACCGCCGTCCTCGCCTTCGGTGTGACCTTCGTGATCGTCTCGGCGGGCATCGACCTGTCGGTGGGTTCGGTCGCGGCCCTGTCGGCCACCGTGCTCGCCTGGAGCGCGACGCAGCACGGAGTGCCGGTCTTCATAGCCGTCGTCCTCGCCGTGGTCACCGGCATCGCGGCCGGTCTCGTCAACGGCTTCCTCATCGCGTACGGCAAGCTCCCGCCGTTCATCGCCACGCTGGCGATGCTCTCGGTGGCGCGCGGTCTGTCGCTGGTGATCTCCGAGGGCTCCCCGATCGCGTTCCCCGACTCGGTCTCGCACCTCGGTGACACGCTCGGCGGCTGGCTGCCGGTGCCCGTGCTCGTCATGGTCGTCATGGGGCTGATCGCAGCCTTCGTGCTGGGGCGGACGTACATCGGCCGCTCCATGTACGCGATCGGCGGCAACGAGGAGGCGGCCCGCCTGTCCGGCCTGCGGGTGAAGAAGCAGAAGCTCGCCATCTACGCGCTGTCCGGTGTCTTCGCCGCCGTCGCGGGTGTGGTGCTCGCCGCCCGGCTGTCCTCGGCGCAGCCGCAGGCCGCCGACGGCTACGAGCTGGACGCGATCGCCGCGGTCGTCATCGGTGGCGCCTCGCTCGCGGGCGGCACCGGCAAGGCGTCCGGGACGCTGATCGGCGCGCTGATCCTCGCGGTGCTCAGGAACGGCCTCAACCTCCTCAACGTGTCCGCGTTCTGGCAGCAGGTCGTCATCGGTGTCGTCATCGCGCTGGCGGTGCTGCTGGACACCGTGCGCCGCAAGGCGGGGGCCACCCCGGTGGCCGCGGGTGCCGGTGGGCCGGGCGGCAAGGGGCGCCAGGCGGCGACGTACGGTCTCGCGGCCGTGGCGACGGTGGCGATCGTCGGCGCGACCTCCTTCCTGCACAACGACTCGTCCTCGACGGCGAATCCGAAGGTGGGCCTGTCGCTGTCGACCCTCAACAACCCCTTCTTCGTGCAGATCCGGGCGGGCGCCCAGGCCGAGGCGAAGAAGCTGGGCGTGGACCTGACCGTCACGGACGCCCAGAACGACGCCTCGCAGCAGGCCAACCAGCTCCAGAACTTCACCAGTTCGGGCCTGGGCGCGATCATCGTCAACCCGGTGGACTCGGACGCGGCGAGCAACTCCGTGCAGGCCGCCGACAAGGCGAAGATCCCGGTCATCGCGGTGGACCGGGGCGTCAACAAGGCGTCGGTGGACGCTCTCGTGGCCTCCGACAACGTGGCCGGCGGTGAACTCGCCGCCAGGACCATCGGCGAGAAGCTCGGCGGCAAGGGCAAGATCGTCATCCTCCAGGGCCAGGCGGGCACGTCGGCCGCCCGTGAGCGCGCGCAGGGATTCGCCGACGGTCTCAAGGCGTACCCGGGCATCCAGGTCGTCGCCCAGCAGCCGGCCGACTTCGACCGCACCAAGGGCCTCGACGTGATGTCGAACCTGCTCCAGGCGCACCCGGACGTCCAGGGCGTCATCGCCGCCAACGACGAGATGGCGCTCGGCGCGATCAAGGCGCTCGGCTCCAAGGCCGGTAAGTCGGTCTCGGTGGTCGGCTTCGACGGCACGCCGGACGGCCTGAACGCGGTGAAGGACGGCACGTTGTTCGCGTCCGTGGCACAACAGCCCTCCCAGCTGGGCAAAATCGCGGTGGACAACGCGCTGAAGGCCATCGACGGCAAGAAGGTCGAGGAGACGATCAAGGTGCCGGTGAAGGTGGTCACGAAGGAGAACGTGGCCGGTTTCACGGGCTGACGACGGCGCAGGGGCGGGCAGTTGACCGACTGCCCGCCCCGCGTCACCGACTAGGGGAGTCACTTCATGTACGACTACGACCTACTGGTCGTAGGGTCGGCCAACGCCGACCTGGTGATCGGCGTAGAGCGGCGGCCGGGGGCCGGTGAGACGGTGCTCGGCTCGGACCTGGCCGTGCACCCCGGGGGCAAGGGCGCCAACCAGGCGGTCGCCGCCGCCCGGTTGGGCGCGCGTACGGCCTTGCTGGCCCGCGTGGGCGACGACGGGCACGGCAGGCTGCTGCTGGAGTCGCAGCGGGCGGCCGGGGTGGACACGGTGGGGGTGCTGGTGGGCGGGGCGCCGACGGGGGTCGCGCTGATCACCGTCGATCCGTCCGGGGACAACAGCATCGTGGTGTCGCCGGGCGCCAACGGGCGCCTCACGCCGGCCGACGTGCGGGCCGCGACCAGTCTCTTCCACGCCTCCCGGGTGGTGTCGACCCAGCTGGAGATCCCGCTGGAGACGGTCGTGGAGGTCGTACGGAATCTGGCGCCGGGCAGCCGGTTCGTGCTGAACCCGTCGCCGCCGCGGCCGCTGCCCACGGAGGTGCTGGCCGCCTGTGATCCGCTGATCGTCAACGAGCACGAGGCGAAGGTGATCCTGGGCGAGGCGTGTGTCAGCGACCGGCCCGAGGACTGGGCGGGGCTGCTGCTCGCGAAGGGCCCGCGGTCGGTGGTGGTGACCCTGGGCGCGGAGGGCTCGCTGGTGGCCACCTCCCCGAAGGACGTGACCCGGGTGGCGTCGGTGAAGGTGGCCGCGGTGGACACGACGGGGGCCGGGGACGCCTTCACGGCGGCGCTGGCGTTCCGGCTGGGGGCCGGGGCCTCGCTGCCGGAGGCGGCCGCGTACGCGTCCCGGGTCGGGGCGGTCGCGGTGACCCGGCAGGGCGCGCAGGACTCCTTCCCGACCGCGGACGAGGTCGAGGCGCTGTGAAGAAGGCCGGAATACTGAACCGCCAGCTGTCCGGCGCGCTGGCCGAGTTGGGGCACGGGGACGGGGTGCTGGTGTGCGACGCCGGGATGCCGGTTCCGGCCGGTCCGCGGGTGGTGGACCTGGCCTTCCGGGCCGGGGTGCCGTCGTTCGCCGAGGTGCTGGACGGACTGCTCGCGGAGCTGGTCGTGGAGGGCGCGACGGCGGCGCAGGAGGTGCTCGGCGCGAACCCGGCGGCGGCCGCGCTGCTGCGGGGCGAGTTCCCCGACCTCCACCTGGTCTCGCACGAGAAACTGAAGGAACTGTCGGCGGGCGCCCGGCTGATCGTGCGCACGGGGGAGGCACGGCCGTACGCGAACGTGCTGCTCAGGTGCGGGGTGTTCTTCTGACGCCGGTGCCTCAGGGCGCCGGGAAGGCGAGTCGCAGGTCGTACGTCTTCTCGGCGCGCCGCAGTGCCGGCACGAGGGCGGCGCGCAGTGAGCGAACCTCCTCGGCGTGCTCGGCGAGGAACCGCTCGCGCAGGTCCCGCCGGACCGGCTCGCGCGCGGCCTCGACCGGGCGCATGCAGGTGGCGTAGGCGCTGCCGAGCTCGCTGTCCACGCGCGCGTAGTCGGCCGCGGGCGCGTCCATCAGCCGGGAGTCGACGAGGGCGAAGAAGGCGTTCTCGTCGCGGACCCGGTAGCCCTGCCGCGCGAGACAGCCGGGCAGCCCGTCCAGGGCCCGGGTCGCCGCCGGAGAGCGGCGCGCGGCGGAGAGTTCACCGAACCACGCCCGTTGCAACGGCAGGTAGACCTCGCGTACCGCCTTGGCGGCGGCCTCTCCCTGGGCACGGCAGCGGCGGATCTGCGCGGGGCTGCCCGGCGTGGTACCGGCGGCCGACGTGGGCGCGGGTGCGGGCGGAGGGACCTCGGTGCCGTGTCCGAATCCGTGACGGCCGAGGAAGGCGAGGTCGGGCAGTTCGGCGTACGAGATGAAGGCGAGCGGGACCTCCTCGGGCAGCGTGGCCCTCGCCTGGCGGGCGCAGTCGGCGGCGGCGGTGCGTGCCACCTGCTGTCCGAAGACGTCCAGACCCTGGGTCCAGCGGCTCTCGGCGCCGGTCACCGGGAGCACCATGCGCACCGGGTCCGCGGGGAGGGCGTGGGTGACCCGCGCGGGGGCCGCGGCGGTCGTGGGCGCGGGCGGTGCGCTCGGTCCCTGCCCGGACGATCCGGCCGCCGTGCCGCACGCGGCGGTGAGCAGGGCGGCGGCCGCGGCGGCCGCGGTGCGGGCGAGGC
>NZ_JBHUXV010000171.1:0-16313 GCF_042669125.1 Streptomyces sp. NPDC057253
GCGCCCGGGCGGCGCACGCGCCCGCCCGCAGCGTTTCCTCACCGGAATCTCAGCCGGCGCTTCCCCCTTTCAAAGGGTCGCCCCAGGCAGGGGACGCAGGATGCACCCGCAAAGGTGGATATCTCAGGAAGGTGTGCCGTGGGCGTCCCGCACATATCGAACCGGTCCGGGCGAGAGCCGGAGGGGTGGTCCCGGCGCGGGATGCTCGCCGCGCTGGGCGCCGTGCCGGCCGCTGTCGTCCTGACGGGATGCAGCGGCTCCGCGAACGCCTCGGACGCGTCGGAGGGCTCCTCGACCCCGTCCGCGCGGGCGGCCGCGAAGAAGGCGACCCTCGCCGTCACCCCCGCCGACGGCACCGCGAAGGCCGACTTCTCCAGCCCCGTCCAGGTCACCGTCACCGACGGCACGCTGGCCTCCGTGCAGGTGACCGGCAACGACGGCTCCACGCTGACCGGGTCCCTCAACGACACGAAGACGACGTGGACTTCGGCGAGGAACCCGTACTCGGGCACGAAGTACACGGTCACGGCGACCGCGGAGGGCGGCACCGCGCGGACCACGACCTTCACCACCAGGTCCCCCGGCGAGACCTTCGTGGGCTACTTCACCCCCGAGGCGAACTCCACCTCCGGCGTCGGCATGCCGGTGTCGATCAACTTCACCCACGCCGTCTCCGACAGGGCCGCCGTCCAGAAGGCGATCACCGTGGCGGCCGAGCCCGCGGTGGAGATCGTCGGCCACTGGTTCAGCGACACCCGGCTCGACTTCCGGCCCGAGACCTACTGGGCGCCGGGCACGAAGATCACGCTCGGCCTGCGGCTCAGGGACGTCCAGGGCGCGGACGGCGTGTACGGCGTGCAGTCCAAGGACGTCACCTTCCACATCGGCCGCGAGCAGATCAGCACGGTCGACCTGGCCACCAAGGAGATGACGGTGAGGCGCGACGGCTCGACGATCGCCACCTACCCGGTCTCCGGCGGCGACTCCGACCACACCACCTGGTCCGGGATCATGGTGATCAGCGAGCGGTTCAAGCAGACCCGGATGGAGTCCTCGACGGTCGGCCTCGGCGACGAGTACGACATCTCCGACGTCCCGCACGCCCAGCGCCTGACCACCTCCGGCACCTTCGTGCACGGCAACTACTGGGCGTCCACCGCGGTGTTCGGGCACGAGAACACCAGCCACGGCTGCGTCGGCCTGCATGACGCGAAGGGCGCGAACGACTCCTCCGTGGACGGCTACAAGTTCTACGACAGCTCGATGCTCGGCGACGTCGTGATCGTGAAGAACTCCGGGGAGAGGACCGTAACGGCGTCGAACGGGCTCAACGGCTGGAACCTGTCCTGGGCCGACTGGAAGGCGGGCAGCGCGGTTTAGCGGGTATGCCCGGATTCAAGGGGTGAACTCACCCGGGCCGTACGGACTTTCACGGCTCAACCTCTTGACGGCTGGAGTGACTGCGAGCACATTGGGCCCACTTTGAGAGCGCTCTCAAAGGCTCTCCAGGACACCCGCGCTCACTTCTCCCCGTACCCGAGAGGCACCCCCATGAGTGAAACCTCCGGTATACCCAGACGGCGACGGGCCCTCGTCGCCGTCCTGAGCACCCTCGGGCTGGCCGCCGCCCTCGCGACGGCCGCCACCCTCCCCGCCGACGCCTCCGCCCCCACCCCGCCGACCGGCTGGTCCCAGGTCTTCGTCGACGACTTCAACGGCACCGCCGGCACCGGCGTCAACACCTCCAACTGGCAGTACGCGACCGGCACTTCATATCCGGGCGGCCCCGCGAACTGGGGCACCGGCGAGGTCGAGACGATGACCAACAGCACCAGCAACGTGGCGCTGGACGGCAGCGGCAACCTTCGCATCACGCCGATCCGCAACGCGGCCGGCAACTGGACCTCGGGCCGCATCGAGACCAACCGCACCGACTTCCAGCCCCCGGCGGGCGGCAAGCTGCGGGTCGAGGCGCGCATCCAGATGCCGAACGTCACCGGCACCGCGGCCGAGGGCTACTGGCCCGCCTTCTGGATGCTGGGCGCGCCCTACCGCGGCAACTACCAGAACTGGCCGAGCGTCGGCGAGCTGGACATCATGGAGAACGTCCAGGGCATGAACCGGGTGTGGGCCACCATGCACTGCGGCACCAACCCCGGCGGCCCCTGCAACGAGACGACGGGCATCGGCAACAACGTCGCCTGCCCGGGCTCGACCTGCCAGTCCGCCTTCCACACCTACACCATGGAGTGGGACCGCTCGGTGAGCCCCGAGACGATCCGCTTCCTGGTGGACGGCACGCAGTTCCACTCGGTCAACGCGAGCCAGGTGGACGCGACGACCTGGTCCAACGCCACCAACCACGGGTTCTTCATCATCCTCAACGTGGCGATGGGCGGCGCCTTCCCGGACGCGTTCGGCGGCGGACTGGACTCCGGCACCCAGTCCGGTGTGCCCATGGTCGTGGACTACGTGCAGGTGCTGTCAGCGGGTGGGAGCGGTACCACTCCGCCGCCGAGCGGCGGCCGTGACGCCTACGGCACCATCCAGGCCGAGTCCTTCAACGGCCAGAACGGCGTGGGCACCGAGACCACGACCGACACCGGGGGCGGCCAGAACATCGCCTCGCTGGCGGGCGGCGACTGGGCGCTCTACCAGAACGTCAACTTCGGCTCCACGGCGGCGACGCAGTTCGTCGCCCGGGTCGCGAGCGGCGCGGCGGGCGGGGTGAGCGGCCTGGTCGAGGTACGGCTGGACAGCCCGACGGCCACGCCGGTCGGCAGCTTCTCGATCGCCAACACGGGCGGCTGGCAGTCCTGGAGAACGGTCCCGGCGAACATCAGCGCCGTCACCGGCACCCACAACGTCTATCTGACCTTCACCAGCGGCCAGCCGGCGGACTTCGTGAACGTGAACTGGTTCACCTTCGGCCACTGACCGTCGATCGGGGTTGCCCCGGGAGGCCGACGCGGTCTCCCGGGGCGGTTCCGTGTCAGCCCAGATAGGCGGGGGCGACCGCCGACCTCATCAGGCGGCGGGCGGTGCCGGTGCCGTCGGCGGGCACGGTCCACAGGTCCGAGCCGTAGTCGCCCGGCAGGGCGTAGACGAGGGTGTGGTCGTCGGACCACAGGGCCTGGTCGTCGAGGGTGCGGGACTCGGCGGTCGCGGTCTCCTTCATGGTCCGCAGGTTCAGCACGTACAGCCGCCAAGGGGCGTCGGGCGAGGCGCCCTCGACCCGCTTCTTGTACGCGACGCGGGTGCCGTCCGGCGAGAGGGAGGGGCACTCCACGTTGGCGTGCAGCGTGGTGAGGGTGCGCGCGGAGACGTCGCCCCGGACGAGGTAGGTCCGGCCGCCGGTGGCGAGCGTGGCGTAGAAGCGGTTGTCGTCGGCGAAGGTGACGCCCCAGATGTTGGTGTCCGCCGCGTGGTAGGTGTGGCCGTCCTTCACGACGCGGAAGGCCTCCAGGTTGTCGTCGATCGCCCAGGTGCGGGTGTCCACGACGGCCGTACGGGTGGAGAAGTTCGTGCCGGCGTACGAGTCCCCGCTGACGAACACCGTCCAGGCGACCAGATGTCCGGAGGGCGAGACCCGGGCCCGGGTGGGGATGCCCGGGGCCGGGAAGCGGTGCCGGACGCGCAGGTGGGCGTCGAGCACCAGCGCGCGGTAGGTGTCCGCGAGGGCCCCGTGCACGGCCTGGAGGCAGACGCCGGTGCCGGCCGCCGCGTGGAAGCGCAGGCACTTCACGCCCGACGCGGTGCGCGGACCCCCGGGATCGTCGGCGGGGACGGTGGCGATCTCGTCGCGGTGCGGGCCCCAGGCCAGGTTGCGGACCAGCAGGCGGCGGGGGGCCGTCGGCCGCAGCGAGACGGTTCCTGACCGCACGGTGGGTCCGTCGGCCTGCTGCTCGTCCTTCATGCCCGAGCGGTGGGCGGCGTGCAGCACCGCGCCCGTGCCGACCGCGCCCAGCAGCAGGACGGCGACAAGAAGGGTCAGCAGGCGGGTCGTGCGGGTCATGCGCGCACCTCCGGGGCGGTCGCGGGGGTCTCGTCGACGCCGCGGAGCACGAACGCGGCCGCGGCGGCGCTCACGGCGAGCGCGGCCGCGGTACCGGCGAGCGCGGTCCGCCCGCCCCACACGCTCCAGGCCGCGCCGAAGGCGAGCGAGCAGACGAACCGGGCCAGCGCCTGGCCGGTGCCCACCAACGCCTGCCCGGCGCCCTGCTGCCGGGCCGGGACGACCGAGGCGGTCGCGGCCGCGAGGACTCCGTCGGTGGCCGCGTAGAAGGTGCCGTGCAGCACGAGGACGGCGACCACCGCCGGGACGCCGTGCCACGGCGAGAGCACCAGACCGTAGCCGAGCAGCAGGACGCCGTGGCCGGCCAGGAAGAGCCGGCGACGGCCGATCCGGTCGGCGAGCGCGCCCATCGGGACGGCGAGCAGCAGGAAGGCGCCGGCGGTACCGAGCGGCAGCAGCGGGAACAGCTGGGCGGGCAGGTCGCCCTCCCGCTGGAGCAGCAGATACAGGAAGGAGTCGCTGACGGTGGTCAGGCCGAGCAGCGCGGCGCACACCGTGAGCCGCCGCAGATCCGGCCGGCGCAGCAGCCCGAGCGCGTCACGCAGCGCCGGGGGCCGGGACGGCTCGGGCGGCGGGGGCTGTCGTACGGCATCGGGTGCCCGGGACGGTCGTACGGCATCCGTGGGAGCGTCGATGTGCCGGGGCACGAACAGCACCAGCACCAGGACGCCGAGCAGGGCGACGCAGGCGCTGACGGCGAACACCGCGTCGTAGCCGTCGACGGTGGCCCGCAGGACGGCGAAGGCGGCCAGGGGGCCGAGGAGGGCGCCCGTGGTGTCCATGGCGCGGTGGACGCCGAACGCCCTTCCCCGGTGGGCGGGTTGGGTGGCCAGCGAGATCATCGCGTCGCGCGGGGCCGTGCGCAGACCCTTGCCGGTGCGGTCGACCGCGAGCACCGCGCCGAGGACGGGGAGGGTGTGGGCGAGCGGCAGGAGGGGTTTGCACAGCGCGGAGAGGCCGTAGCCGAGGCCCGCGACGAGCTTGTGCCGGCGGCCTCCGCGGTCGGCGAGATGGCCGCCCGCCAGCCGGACCAGGGCGCCGACGCCGTTGTTGATGCCGTCGAGGAGGCCGAAGCCGAGCGGGGACAGGCCGAGGCCCGCGACCACGTACAGGGGCAGGACGGCGGTGACCATCTCGGAGGAGACGTCCGTGATGAGGCTGACCGCGCCCAGGGCCAGCACGGTGGACGGCACGACGGCCGGCCGCCGCGCCGGACGGGTGTCCGGTGCGGCGGCGGCCTCGGTTCCGCGGGCGTCCGTGCTGCGGGAGTCCGCGAGGTACACGGGCGTCAGTTCCAGATGCCGGTGATGTCGGAGGCCGAGGCGGCGTTGCCCGCGTGGGCGGACAGACCGGCCAGGTCCTCGATCGTGCGCAGCACGTTGTAGTGGTTGTAGGTGGTGGAACTGGTGCTGCCCGGCGTGACGTGCTGCCCGTAGAAGAGCGTGGGGATGCGGTTGCCGGAGAGCTTGTTGTCCTCGTCGAAGGTGACGGCGAGGACGCTGTTGTGGGTCCTGGCCCAGGTGGCGTAGGCGCCCAGGTTGTTCTTGATCCAGGTGTCGCCCGTGGCGACCGAGCAGTCGTGCATGTCGCTGCACAGGTTCGGGACGACGAAGGAGACCGTGGGCAGGGTCGTGTAGTCGGTCGGGAACTGCGCGAAGGTCTTCGCCGTGCTGGTCGGCACGTTGGAGAAGCCGAACCACGGGTTGTGCTTCTGCGCGTAGTTGCCGCTGCTGCACGTCGTCGAACCCTGGCTGGGCAGCGACTCGTTGTAGCTCGCCCAGGTCTTGCCCGCGGCGATGAGCTCGGAGGCCAGGTTGGGCTTGTTGATGGATCCGACACTCACGCAACTGTCGTCGGTGCGGCCCTGGTTGGAGCCGGAGAACAGCATGTAGTAGTTGGGCTCGCTCGGGTGGGTGAGGCCGTAGGACTGGGTGAGGTCGGCTCCGCCCGCCTTGAGCGTGTTGTTGAGGTAGGGGGCGCTGGAGCTGCCGATGACCTGGGAGTAGGCGTGGTTCTCCATGACCACGACGACCACGTGGTCGGGGGTGGGGAGAGCGGCGGCCTGGGCGGTGGTGGCGGTTGCGGCCCACACGCCGATCGAGGCGGCGGTGAGGGCGAGGGCTCCGGCGAGCGCGGAGAGGGAACGTCGGTTGCGCTTGGGTGCCTTGACGGCGGCCATGACTGTCCTCCGGACAGAGGTGACGGACGTTCGTGGGGGCGGCGCGGCAACACTAGGAGGCTCCTGCCCGGGCCGAGTGAAGCCCGGACGAACCACGGGCCACGCCGGGCAAAGATCCCCCCACGTACAGGTCACGCACAGCAAAGGGCGAGTCAAATGGACATGACAAACCTCGTTCTCAGCGCAGCTCCGCCCGGAACACCGCCGGCGTCATCTCCGTGTGCTGCTGGAAGAACTTCGAGAAGTTCGCCGCGTCCGGGAAGCCGACCGCCGCGCCCACCCGGCCGATCGGCAGGTCCGTGTGGGCCAGCAGGCGCTTGGCCTCCAGGACGACCCGCTTGTCGATGAACCCCTTGGGGGTCTCTCCGGTCGCCGCGCGGACCGCGCGCACCAGGGTCCGGCGGGAGTAACCGAGCGCGTCGGCGTACGCGCTGACGCTGTGGTTGGTGGGGAAGCCCTTCTCCACGGCGTCCCGGAACAGGGTGAACGTCGACTCCGTCCGCCGCCCCGCGTCCGCCGCGCTCGCCGCCAGATGGGCGAGGCGCAGCAGGAACGCGGTCAGGGTGTGCCGCAGGACCGCGGTGTGCAGGCTGAGCGGCAGGGTCGCCGTGTCCTCGTACTCCCGCCGGAGCTGGGCCAGCCCCGCCCGGAGTCCCGCCAGCTGGGGCCCGGAGGGCCGCAGCAGGGGCGGCAGGTCGTAGCGGTACAGCCCCGTGGCCTCCACGGTCGCCCGGGGCAGGAACCCGGGTTGCATGGTGAGGACGGTTCCGCGGTACTCGCTCGTCGGTGAGAAGCGGTGCACCTGACCCGGGCGGATCCACAGCAGATCACCCGCCGTCGCCTCGTACTCGGCGAAGTCGATCATGTGGCGGACGGGGGCGCCGTCGAAGAGCATGACGACATGGAAGTCGATGCGGTGCACGCGCTCCAGGGGGGCATCCGCATGCCAGGTGCGGCCGGTTCCCATGACGCCGACCTGCATGCCGACTCCGCCCACACTCAGCTCGACGGGAAAGGGGAACGTTCTGATCCCGTCCATCCCTCCGTCACCGGCTCCCCCTTGGATGGAGCCTTGGGTTGTTCTGTCCGCCATGTCCTTCTCGTGCCGCCTGCCTGGAGCGTTCCGTGTCCCACTTTCACCACAGGCTGGCACACCGTGACCTTCCCCCGTAAAAGTCAGACTTTTAAGTTTGAACACGTCAGCAAGCAATCCACGCTCCGATCGAGGACTTCTTGAAGATGAGCACGCAGACACCGGACACCTTCGAATGGACCGAACTCGACCGGCGTGCCGTCGACACCGCCCGCCTGTTGGCGGCCGATGCCGTGCAGCAGGTCGGCAACGGACACCCGGGGACCGCGATGGCCCTGGCCCCTGCGGCGTACACGATCTTTCAGAAGGTGATGCGACACGACCCGGCGGATCCCGAGTGGACCGGCCGTGACCGCTTCGTCCTGTCCCCCGGCCACACCTCGCTGACGCTCTACACCCAGCTCTTCCTCTCCGGGTACGAGCTGGAGCTCGACGACCTGAAGGCGTTCCGCACCCACGGCTCCAAGACGCCCGGCCACCCCGAGTACGGGCACACCGCCGGCGTGGAGACCACCACCGGCCCGCTCGGCCAGGGTGTCGCCAACGCGGTCGGCATGGCGATGGCGGCCCGCTACGAGCGCGGCCTGTTCGACCCGGAGAGCGCCGAGGGCGAGTCCCCCTTCGACCACACCATCTGGGCGATCGTCTCCGACGGCGACCTCCAGGAGGGCATCTCCGCCGAGGCCTCCTCGCTCGCCGGCCACCAGAAGCTCGGCAACCTGGTCTTCCTCTACGACGACAACCACATCTCCATCGAGGGCGACACCGCGACCGCGTTCTCCGAGGACGTCCTCAAGCGCTACGAGGCCTACGGCTGGCACACCCAGCGCATCGAGCCCGGCGCCGACGGCGACATCGACGTCCACGCCCTGTACGCGGCCCTGAGGACGGCCCAGGCCGAGACCGAGCGGCCCTCGATCATCGCGATGCGCACGATCATCGCCTGGCCCGCCCCGAACGCGCAGAACACCGAGGCCGCCCACGGCTCCGCGCTCGGCGCCGACGAGGTCGCCGCCACCAAGCGGGTCCTCGGCTTCGACCCGGAGCAGAGCTTCCAGGTCGCCGACGAGGTCCTCGCCCACACCCGGCTGGCCCTGGACCGGGGCGCCGAGGCGCACACGGCCTGGGACAAGCAGATCGCGGCCTGGCGCGGTGAGCAGCCCGAGCGGGCGCGGCTCTTCGACCGGGTCGTCGCCGGCCGGCTCCCCGAGGGCTGGGAGTCCGCGATCCCGGTCTTCGAGGCGGGCGCCTCCGTCGCCACCCGCGCCGCCTCCGGCAAGGTCCTCCAGGCACTGGGCCCGGTGCTGCCCGAGCTGTGGGGCGGCTCCGCCGACCTCGCCGGTTCGAACAACACCACCATCGACAAGACCAGCTCCTTCCTGCCGGGGGACAACGCGCTGCCGGGGGCCGACCCGTACGGCCGTACCGTCCACTTCGGCATCCGCGAGCACTCGATGGCCGCCGAGATGAACGGCATCGCGCTGCACGGCAACACCCGGATCTACGGCGGCACCTTCCTGGTGTTCTCCGACTACATGCGCAACGCCGTCCGGCTCTCCGCGCTGATGCAGCTGCCCGTCACCTATGTGTGGACGCACGACTCCATCGGCCTCGGCGAGGACGGTCCGACCCACCAGCCGGTCGAGCACCTCGCCTCCCTGCGCGCCATCCCGGGCCTGAACGTCGTGCGCCCGGCCGACGCCAACGAGACGGCGATCGCCTGGGCCGAGATCCTCAAGCGGCACGCCACCAAGCCGGCCCCGCACGGTCTCGCCCTCACCCGCCAGGGCGTGCCCACCTACGCGCCGAACCCGGACGCGGCCAAGGGCGGTTACGTCCTCGAGGACTCCTCCACCGGGACCCCGGACGTCGTCCTGATCGCCACCGGCTCCGAGGTCCGGCTCGCCGTCGCCGCACGGGAGCAGCTGGAGGCCGAGGGGGTCGGCACCCGGGTGGTGTCGATGCCGTCCGTGGAGTGGTTCGAGGAGCAGCCGCGGGAGTACCGCGAGCGCGTCCTTCCGCCGTCCGTGCGAGCCCGCGTCGCAATCGAGGCCGGTATCGGCCTGACGTGGTACCGCTTCACAGGTGACGCAGGACGCATCGTCTCCCTCGAACACTTCGGCGCCTCCGCCGACGCCAAGACCCTGTTCGCCGAGTACGGCTTCACCGCCGAGAACGTCGCCGCAGCCGCCAGGGAATCAGTGGCCGCCGTGCGCGGTTGATCCGACCGCCAGAAAGAAGATGATCACAGTGACCGAAGCAACCGCGACCGCGGGAGCACTCAAGCGCCTGTCCGACGAGGGCGTCTCCATCTGGCTGGACGACCTCTCGCGCAAGCGGATCGAGTCGGGCAACCTCGCCGAGCTCGTCGCCACGCAGCACGTCGTCGGCGTCACCACCAACCCCTCCATCTTCCAGGCCGCCATCGGCTCCGGAGCGGGCTACGAGGAGCAGCTGACCGACCTCGCCGTCCGCGGTGTGACGGTCGACGAGGCCGTGCGGATGATGACCACGGCGGACGTCCGGGCCGCCGCCGACGTGCTGCGCCCGGTGTACGACAGCACCGGCGGGCGGGACGGCCGGGTCTCCATCGAGGTCGATCCCCGTCTTGCCCACGACACGGCGGCGACGATCGCCGAGGCCAAGCAGCTGGCCTGGCTGGTGGACCGCCCCAACGTCATGATCAAGATCCCGGCGACGAAGGCCGGCCTCCCGGCCATCACCGAGGTCATCGGGCTCGGGATCAGCGTCAACGTCACGCTGATCTTCTCCCTGGAGCGCTACCGCGAGGTCATGGACGCCTACCTCGCCGGTCTGGAGAAGGCCGCCACCAAGGGCCTCGACCTCTCCACGATCCACTCGGTCGCCTCCTTCTTCGTCTCCCGGGTCGACTCCGAGATCGACAAGCGGCTCACCGTCCTCGGCACGGACCAGGCCCGCGCGCTCAAGGGCCGGGCCGCGCTCGCCAACGCGCGCCTCGCCTACCAGGCCTACGAGGAGGTCTTCTCCGGCGAGCGCTTCCAGTCCCTCGGCGGTGCCCGCGCCAACAAGCAGCGCCCGCTGTGGGCCTCGACCGGCGTGAAGGACCCGGCCTACAAGGACACCCTCTACGTCGACGACCTGGTCGCCCCCGGCACCGTCAACACCATGCCCGAGGCCACGCTGAACGCCACCGCCGACCACGGCGTGATCACCGGCGACACCGTGACCGGCGGCTACGCGCAGGCCCGCGCCGACCTGGGCGCCGTGGAGGCGCTCGGGATCTCCTACGACGAGGTGGTGCAGCAACTGGAGGACGAGGGCGTCGCCAAGTTCGAGGCGGCCTGGCAGGACCTGCTGGACGCCGTCACGAAGTCGCTGAACAGCAAGGGAGTTGACGCGGAATGACCACCACCGCCGACTGGGTGAACCCGCTGCGCGACGAGCGCGACCGGCGTCTGCCCCGGATCGCAGGACCGTCCGGTCTCGTCATCTTCGGCGTCACCGGTGACCTGTCCCGCAAGAAGCTGATGCCCGCCGTCTACGACCTCGCCAACCGCGGCATGCTCCCGCCGGGCTTCTCGCTCGTCGGGTTCGCCCGCCGGGACTGGGAGGACGAGGACTTCGCGCAGATCGTGCACGACTCCGTGCGCGAGCACGCGCGGACCGAGTTCCGCGAGGAGGTCTGGCAGCAGCTCGCCGAGGGCATGCGGTTCATCCCGGGCGACTTCGACGACGACACGGCGTTCGAGCAGCTGCGCCAGACCGTCGACGAGCTGGACAAGGTCCGCGGCACCAGTGGCAACTACGCCTTCTACCTCTCCGTACCGCCGAAGTTCTTCCCGAAGGTCGTCCAGCAGCTCAAGAAGCACGGGCTCGCGGACGCCCCCGAGGGCGCCTGGCGGCGCGCGGTCATCGAGAAGCCGTTCGGCCGCGACCTCAAGAGCGCGCGCGAGCTCAACGCCCTGGTGCACGACGTGTTCGAGCCGGACCAGGTGTTCCGCATCGACCACTACTTGGGCAAGGAGACCGTCCAGAACATCCTGGCGCTGCGCTTCGCCAACCAGATGTACGAGCCGATCTGGAACCGGTCGTACGTCGACCACGTACAGATCACCATGGCCGAGGACATCGGCATCGGCGGCCGGGCCGGGTACTACGACGGCATCGGCGCCGCCCGTGACGTCATCCAGAACCACCTGCTCCAGCTGATGGCGCTGACCGCCATGGAGGAGCCGGCCGCCTTCGACGCCGAGTCGCTGCTGACCGAGAAGCTGAAGGTCCTCAAGGCCGTCAAGCTGCCCGAAACCCTCGGCAAGCACACCGTGCGCGGGCAGTACGCGGCCGGCTGGCAGGGCGGCGAGAAGGTGGTCGGGTACCTGGAGGAGGAGGGCATCGACAAGACCTCCACCACGGACACGTACGCGGCCATCAGGCTGAACGTCGACAACCGCCGCTGGGCGGGCGTCCCCTTCTACCTGCGCACCGGCAAGCGGCTGGGCCGCCGGGTCACCGAGATCGCGGTCGTCTTCCAGAGCGCCCCGCACTCCCCCTTCGACCACACGGCGACCGAGGAGCTCGGCAAGAACGCGATCGTCATCCGCGTCCAGCCGGACGAGGGCATGACGGTCCGGTTCGGGTCGAAGGTGCCGGGCACCTCGATGGAGATCCGGGACGTGACGATGGACTTCGCCTACGGCGAGTCGTTCACCGAGTCCAGCCCTGAGGCGTACGAGCGGCTCATCCTGGATGTCCTCCTCGGGGACGCCAACCTGTTCCCGCGCCCCCAGGAGGTGGAAGAGTCCTGGAAGATCCTCGACCCGATCGAGGAGCACTGGGCGAACCACGGCCGTCCGGCGCAGTACGCGGCCGGTACCTGGGGACCCGAGGAAGCCGACGAGATGCTCGCACGAGACGGACGGAGCTGGCGCAGGCCATGAAGATCGACCTGACCGACACCACGGCAAGCAAGATCAACAAGGCGCTGGTGCAGGGTCGCCGCGCCATCGGAACCCCCGCCGTGGGCATGGTCCTGACGATGGTGATCGTCACGGACGAGGAGAACGCCTACGACGCGATCAAGGCGGCCGAGGAGGCCTCGCACGAGCACCCCTCGCGCACCCTGGTCGTCATCAAGCGGCATGCCCGCACCGCGCGCGACCGGATGGCCTCCAAGCTGGACGCCGAGGTCCGGGTGGGCGCCGACGCCGGCACCGGCGAGACGGTGATCCTGCGGACCTACGGCGAGGTCTCCGACCATGCCGACTCCGTGGTGCTTCCGCTGCTGCTGCCGGACGCCCCGGTCGTCGTGTGGTGGCCGGTGGACGCGCCGGACACTCCCGCGAAGGACCCGCTGGGCGCGCTGGCCCAGCGCCGGATCACCGACCTGTACGCGGTGGAGAACCCGCTCGACGTGCTGGCCACCCGGGTGCGCTCCTACGCGCCCGGCGACACCGACCTCGCGTGGACCCGGCTGACCCCGTGGCGCTCGATGCTGGCGGCGGCGCTGGACCAGGCCAAGGCGCAGGTCATCTCCGGCGCGGTGGAGGCCGAGGCCGAGAACCCGGCCGCCGAACTGCTCGCGCGCTGGCTGGAGGCGCGGCTCAAGGTGAAGATCGACCGCGTGGTCACCGCCGGACCGGTCGTCACGGCCGTGCGCCTCGGCACCGCGAACGGCGAGATCGTCATCGACCGCCCCGAGGGCCCGCTGGCCACGCTGTCCCTGCCGGGCCAGCCCTCCCGCACCCTCGCGCTGAAGGTCCGCACCACCTCGGAACTCATCGCCGAGGAGCTGCGCCGCCTCGACGCCGACGAGATGTACGCCGTCGCCCTGCGGGGCGAGACCGGCAAGGAGACCCCTGCTCATGTCTGACACCCCCCTGCTGACGCGCCGCCCCGAGTGGACGGCCCTGGAGGACCACCGCGCCGAGGGGACCCCCCATCTGCGCGAGCTGTTCGCCTCGGATCCCGAGCGCGCGCAGCGGTACGTCGTGCGCGTCGGCGATCTGCGCATCGACTACTCCAAGCACCTGATCACCGACGAGACCCTGGCCCTGCTCCAGGAACTGGCCACCGCCACCGACGTGTTCGGGCTGCGCGACGCGATGTTCCGCGGTGAGCGGATCAACCTCACCGAGAACCGCGCGGTCCTGCACACCGCGCTGCGCGCCCCGGCGAACGCGGTCATCGAGGTCGACGGCGAGAACGTCGTGCCCCGGGTGCACGCGGTGCTCGACAAGATGAGCGACTTCGCCAACCGGGTCCGCTCGGGCGAGTGGACCGGCCACACCGGCAAGCGCATCAGGAACGTCGTCAACATCGGCATCGGCGGCTCGGACCTCGGTCCCGCGATGGCGTACGAGGCCCTGCGGGCCTTCACGGCACGGGAGTTGACCTTCCGCTTCGTGTCCAACGTGGACGGCGCCGACCTGCACGAGGCGGTGCGGGACCTGGACCCGGCGGAGACGCTGTTCATCGTGGCGTCGAAGACGTTCACGACGATCGAGACGATCACCAACGCCACCTCGGCCCGCACCTGGCTGCTGGAGGGTCCGGGCGGACTCCACGACGACAAGGCCGTCGCCAAGCACTTCGTGGCCCTGTCGACCAACGCCGAGAAGGTCACCGACTTCGGTATCGACCCGGACAACATGTTCGAGTTCTGGGACTGGGTCGGCGGCCGGTACTCCTACGACTCGGCGATCGGCCTCTCCCTGATGATCGCCATCGGCCCGGACCGCTTCCGGGAGATGCTCGACGGCTTCCGGATCGTCGACGAGCACTTCCGGAACGCGCCCGCCGAGGCCAACGCCCCGCTGCTGCTCGGCCTGTTGGGCATCTGGTACATCAACTTCCACGACGCCCAGTCGCACGCGGTGCTGCCGTACTCCCACTACCTGTCGAAGTTCACCGCCTACCTCCAGCAGCTGGACATGGAGTCCAACGGCAAGTCGGTGCAGCGCGACGGGCGTCCGGTCGAGTGGCAGACCGGTCCGGTGGTGTGGGGCACGCCCGGCACCAACGGGCAGCACGCCTACTACCAGTTGATCCACCAGGGCACCAAGCTCATCCCGGCCGACCTCATCGGCTTCGCCCGTCCCGTCGACGAGCTGAGCGACGAACTCAAGGCGCAGCACGACCTGTTGATGGCCAACCTGTTCGCCCAGGGGCAGGCGCTCGCCTTCGGCAAGACCGCCGAGGAGGTGCGCGCGGAGGGCGTGGCCGAGGAGCAGGTGGCCCACCGCACCTTCCAGGGCAACCACCCCACCACGACCATTCTGGCCCGCGAGCTGACCCCCTCGGTCCTGGGCCAGCTGATCGCCCTCTACGAGCACAAGGTGTTCGTGCAGGGCGCGGTCTGGAACATCGACTCCTTCGACCAGTGGGGCGTCGAGCTCGGCAAGGTCCTCGCCAAGCGCGTCGAGCCCGCCCTGACCGAGGGCGCCGAGGTCCCCGGTCTCGACCCGTCCACCACCGCCCTCGTGGCCGCCTACCGTGAACTGAAGGAAGTGCACTGATATGCAGTTGGGACTCATCGGCCTGGGCAAGATGGGCGGCAACATGCGCGAGCGGATCCGCCGCGCCGGCCACACCGTCATCGGCTACGACCGCAACCCCGAGGTCTCCGACGTGGCGAGCCTCGCCGAGCTGGTCGACCAGCTCGACGCGCCGCGCACGGTGTGGGTGATGGTGCCGGCCGGCGCCGCCACCCAGTCCGTCGTGGACGAGCTCGGCGAGCTCCTCTCCCCCGGTGACACCGTGGTCGACGGCGGCAACTCCCGCTGGACCGACGACGAGCAGCACGCCGCGGAACTCGGCACCAAGGGCATCGGCTTCGTCGACGCCGGTGTCTCGGGCGGGGTGTGGGGCCTGAAGAACGGCTACGCGCTCATGGTCGGCGGCGACAAGGAGCACGTGGAGCGGCTCCAGCCGATCTTCGAGGCGCTCAAGCCCGAGGGGCCGTACGGCTATGTCCACGCGGGCAAGGTCGGCGCCGGGCACTTCTCCAAGATGGTCCACAACGGCATCGAGTACGCCATGATGCAAGCGTACGCCGAGGGCTGGGAGCTGCTGGAGAAGGTCGAGTCGGTGGACAGCGTGCGGGAGGTGTTCCGTTCCTGGCAGGACGGCACCGTCATCCGCTCCTGGCTCCTCGACCTCGCGGTCAACGCCCTCGACGAGGACGAGCACCTGGACAAGCTGAAGGGCTACGCGCAGGACTCAGGCGAGGGCCGTTGGACCGTGGAGGCGGCCGTCGACAACGCGGTGCCGCTGCCCACGATCACCGCCTCGCTGTTCGCGCGGTTCGCGTCCCGCCAGGACGACTCCCCGCAGATGAAGATGATCGCGGCGCTGCGCAACCAGTTCGGCGGACACGCCGTCGAAGCGAAGAAGTAGGCGCGTCGTGGGGGATCTGTTTCTGGTCCGCCACGGCGAGACGGAGTGGAGCGTGTCGGGACAGCACACCAGCTGGACCGACCTGCCCCTCACCCAGCACGGCGAGGAGCAGGCCAAGTCGCTCGCTCCGCTCCTGTCGGGCCGGACCTTCTCGCTCGCGCTCACCAGTGAGCTGGGCCGCGCGATACGCACCGCCGAACTGGCGGGCATCACCGGGGCCGTGACCGACCCCGAGCTCCACGAGTGGGACTACGGCGCCTACGAGGGCGTCACCACGGTCGACATTCACCGCACCCGCCCCGACTGGTACCTGTGGACCGACGGCGTCCCGCCCGGCCCGGAGGGGCACCCCGGTGAGTCGCCCGAGGAGATCGGCCGGCGCGCCGACCGGGTCCTGGCCCGGGTCGACCCGGCCCTGACCGAAGGCGACGTGATCCTCGTGGCGCACGCCCACTTCCTGCGCGTCCTGACGGCCCGTCGACTGGGCCTCGCCCCGGCGGACGGCCGGCTGTTCCAGCTGGCGACGGGCACGGTGAGCCGCCTGTCGACGGAACACGACCGGCCGGTGGTCGCGGAGTGGAACACCAGGG
>NZ_JBHUXV010000172.1:0-16202 GCF_042669125.1 Streptomyces sp. NPDC057253
CAGGACCGGCCCCCGCGGTGCGTTCCGTGCGCGAAACCGCTGGAGGCGGCGTTATCGTCGGCGCGTGACGAGTCTTCCCGGAGACAGTGGCGACGGCGGCTTCGAGGAGAAGGAGCCCGAGGCCGAGGCGCGGCCCGTCGTGTGCGCGCGCTGCGGGGCGCGGGCCGAGGGGCCCGAGCCCACCTGGACCTGCTCCGTGGAGAACGGCGTCCGACAGTACTTCTGCGACGCCTGCTCCCGGGAGCACCTCAGGGCGATCGAGGGGAGGCTCGACTCGGCCTGGTGGTAGGCCGCGTCGCGTCACGCCTGGGCGGCCGACTCCTCCTCGCCGCTCTCGTCCGCCGGCAGGAACCCCGGCAGCCACTCCTCCAGCTCCTCGCGCAGGCGGACCGCCGCGCCCAGCTGACACAGGACGCCGATGGTGCTCAGGGTCACCCGGTGGATCAGCAGATAGGCCGGGGGGAGGTTGAGCTGCTTGCCCAGTTGGTGGGCGGGGGAGCGTGGGTCGGCGATCCGGGCGGCCTGGCTGCGCATCCAGCCGCGGGTGAAGGTGAACTCCTCCACCACGGCCGGTTCGATGATCGGCAGGAGGTAGTCGAGGACGGCGTCCGGGTCCAGCTCTATCGACTCCTTGACGAAGCCCTCGGTGCGCAGGAGGTCGTAGACCGCCTCGGCGTCGCCGTCCAGCGTCATCCGCAGGGAGGTGCCGATGGTGTCCGGGAGACCGCCGGGCAGCCGGTCGACCGTGCCGAAGTCCAGGACGCCCAGGCGCCAGTCGTCCTTGCCGTCGGGGCCGCCGGGCAGGAGCCGGAAGTTGCCGGGGTGCGGGTCGGCGTGCAGCAGGCCGGTGCGGGCGGGGCCGGAGAAGAGGAAGCGGGCCAGGAGCTGGCCGGCGCGGTCGCGCTGCTCCTGGGTGCCGTCGGCGATCACCTCCGAGAGCGGGACACCGTCGATCCACTCCGTGATCAGGACCTGCTCGCTCTGGTGGACCACCGCCGGCACCACGACGTCCGGGTCGTCCGCGAACTCCTCGGCGTGGGCCTGCTGGGCCTGGGCCTCCAGGCCGTAGTCGAGCTCCTCCGAGACCCGGTCGCGCAACTCGTTGATGAGGGGCTTGATGTCGATGCCGGGCACCAGGGGGCCCAGCAGGCGGGCGAAGCGGCCCAGTTGGTTCAGGTCGGACAGCAGGGCCTCACCGGCACCCGGGTACTGGACCTTGACCGCCACCTCGCGCCCGTCGTGCCACACCGCCCGGTGCACCTGGCCGATCGACGCCGCAGCCGAGGGCTTGTCGTCGAACTCGGCGAACAGCTCCCGCCAGTCCGCGCCCAGCCGCTCCTCGAGCACGGTGTGCACGGTGCGGGTGGGCATCGGGGGCGCCGCCTCCTGGAGCTTGGTCAGGGCCGCGCGGTAGGGGCCGGCGACCTCCTCCGGGAGCGCCGACTCGAAGACGGACAGGGCCTGGCCGAACTTCATGGCCCCGCCCTTGAGCTCCCCGAGCACCTTGAACAGCTGGTCGGCGGTGCGCTGTTGCAGTTCGCGGCCGACGATCTCCGCGGACTCGCCCACGATCCGCTTGCCGAGTCCCCAGGTGGCCCGCCCGGCGAAGCCGAGCGGGAGCGCGGCGAGTTTGGCGGTCCGGGTGACCGCCTTCCGGGGAAGATCAGACATGCGCCCTCCAGGTCCCAGCAGGCCGTGGTGCGCGCGCCTTGCGGCACGACTCCTCCGACGACCCTTGCACCGTCATTGTCTCGTGCGCAGCCTCCTCCTTGGAGGTGTGTTCTCCCTTACCTTTCTCCGCGGCCCCGCAGGGGCATGCGGAATGCGGCCACACCGGTCGCGCGTGCCAGTTCAGGCCGGGCAGCGACACCTCCCAGCGGGCACCCGCGCTCGACGGGACCCGGCCGTCCAGGAAGGCGAGGGCGTGTGCGGCCGCCAGTCCCGCGACGGTCGTGGCCAGTGCCAGATCGCAGGGGCGGGCCTGCCGGGGCCTGCTGCCCGAGCGCCACTGGGTGACCAGCCGGGGCCAGGCATGGTCCCCGTCGGTCCGCGTCTCGTGCAGACAGCCCGCGCAGCCCGTCTCACCCGGAAGGACGAAGGGGCCGACCACCCCGGTCGCCTCGACCACGCCCGCGTACAGATGAGGTGTCCCGGACCGGACGAGGGGTTCGGCGACCGCCGGGGCGGGCGCGTGCACGTCGACGTCGTCCCGCGGGGTGAGGATCACCAGGGAGAAACCGGGGTCGTCCGCTCCTGCCGCGGTCCGGGAGGCGCGGCGCGGCGGGCGGCCCGGGGCCGCTGCGGTCACCGCCCGGCGGGCGGCCGTGTCCCGGCGGTCGCCGACGGAGGCGGCGGGGAGTCCGCCCGGGGCCACGTCCGCCGGTTCGACCCGGCCGCAGTCCCGCACGTCGACCTCCCCCACCCCGGCGCCCGAGAGCAGTGCGGCCAGCACCGCGCCCACTCGGCCGGCCCCTCTGACCTGCACGCGCAGTGAGCGGCGGGCGGCCAGCAGCCTGATCGCGTCGCCCGGTGCGGACGTGGTCACGGAGAGGGAGGCCAGATCGGGCGCCAGCCGGTCGAGGACCCCCTGCCTCCCGCGCAGCGCGTCCGCGGCCGGCCCGCCGCCCTTCGCGTCCTCGACGAGCCCGGCCCGGGCGAGCCGGTCCACCAGCGCGTCGACATGCCCCTCGGGGAGATCCATCCGGCGCCCCTCCTCCCGCAGCAGCGCCAGGCCGCGCGTGCCGTTGAGCAGGTCCAGGAAGCTGCCCGTCGCCGTGTCCATCGGGCCCAGCGTCATCGCGTGGGCCGGGGTCATCCCGAACTGCACGGTGTTGAGATCGCGCCAGCCGCGCCGCAGGGCGGGCTTCATCCGCGGCACCATCGTGTCCGGCGACACCATGCTGTCCGCCGAGACCATGGTGTCCGGTGGAACCACTGCTTCCATGACAGGCCCCCGTAGCCCTCGTAGATCATCCCCGTCCACCGCCGGAGCCGGGCGATGGTCGGTCGCGGTTCCGGCGGCGGTGCCAGCATGCCCGGACCCGGCCGGCACGTGCCGAAAGTTGTCCACAGGTGAGGGCTGATCGTCGTACAAATCAGACGCATGGTGGGCGATCGGAACCGAACCGTCCCGGAGTCGGGACTTCCCCCGTGTGCAGCGGGTAACGTCAGGGCGTGCCCGCCGACCCACTGCACAGCGCCGGAACGCCACAGCGCAGCACGACGAGCCAGCCGCCGAGCGGCTCGGGGGCGAGCGCGATCGAGGTGCGCAGGAGCAGCCGTCGACGCCGGACGGTCTCCGCGTACCGCGAGGGCGATCGCACCGTCGTGCTCATCCCTGCCCGGATGTCCGAGGCAGAGGAGCAGCGCTGGGTCAGCGTCATGCTCGACAAGCTGGCCGCGCAGGAGAGCAAACGGGTGCTGGGCGACGCCGAGCTCTCCGAGCGGGCCCGGCGATTGTCGGAGCAGTACTTCGACGGCCGGGCACGGCCCGCCTCGGTGCGCTGGGTCACCAACCAGAACACGCGCTGGGGCTCCTGCACCCCGTCCGAGGGCAGCATCCGGCTGTCCCACCGGCTCCAGGGGATGCCGGAGTACGTCGTCGACTACGTGCTGCTCCATGAGCTCGCGCATCTGCTCGTGCCCGGTCACGGGCCCCGTTTCTGGCGGCTGCTGGAGGCGTATCCGCGCACCGAGCGGGCCAAGGGCTACCTGGAGGGCGTGGTCGCCGCGGACCGGTTGCCGCATCTGCCGCCCACGCGCGGAGAGTGACCACCGGCCCGAACGGGTTTTTGTACCGGGTCTGTACCGACCTGCGCCGGTGTCAGAGTTTGCAGTTAGCCTGTCGCGACGCACTCGCATTCGGGATGGGGGACGGTCGTTACGCATGGCCAGGGAATTCCAGCGCGGCCACAAGGCCAAGATCAGTGACCTGACCGCGGGCACGGACCTGTACGTAGGCGTACAGATCTCCGGCCCCGGACTGACCTTCGACATCAGCTGCTTCGGTCTCGACGCCGACGAACAGCTCTCCGACGACCGGTACTTCATCTTCTTCAATCAGCCGAAGTCCCCCGAGGACTCCATCCAGCTGCTGGGTGCGCAGTCCGGCGACACGGAGTCCTTCCGGGTCACGCTCGATCAGATTCCGTCGCAGATCCAGAAGTTGTCGTTCACGGCGACGATCGACGGCGACGGTCAGATGTCGCAGATCGCTCCCGGGTGCCTCCGGATCGTCGCGGGCGGCGAGGAAGTGGCCCGGTACTCGTTCGACGGCAGCGAGTTCTCCACCGAGCGGGCCGTGATGGTGGGCGACCTGTACCTGAAGGACGTCTGGCGGTTCGCCGCGGTCGGCCAGGGCTTCGACGGCGGTCTGGAGGCGCTGCTGAGGAACTTCGGCGGCGAGGTCGCCGAGGAGGAGCCCACGCCCGAGGCCGCGCCCCAGCCCGGCGTCCCGGCCCAGTCCCAGGCGCCGGCCTTCGCCCCGCCTCCGCAGGCCGCCGCGCCGGTCGCGCCCGCGCCTTCGTTCGGCGCGCCCCCGGCGCCCGCCCCGGCCCCGACCGCCCCCGCCGCTCCGTCGCCCGCGCCCGCCGCGCCGACGAGCCCGCAGACGTTCACCCCACCGGGACAGACGTTCACCCCGCCTGGGCAGACCTTCACCCCGCCCGGCGCACCCCCGGCAGGCCAGTACGCGCCCCCCGGCGCTCCCGCCGGCCAGTTCACCCCTCCGGGCGCCGTCCCCGGCCAGTTCGCGCCCCCCGGCGCTCCCGGCGCCTTCCCCGGCCAGGCGCAGCCCTTCGGCGGGGGCACCCAGCTCGCCCCGGTGCCGCCGGAGGCCAATGTCCGGGTCGTGCTGACGAAGTACGCGGAAGCGCCCGTCGGTGACCGCTGGACCGAGCAGAACGCCAACCTGGTGCGGGCCACCCTCACCAAGGACGCGCCCATCCTCGCCAAGCAAGGCAGCATGGTCGCCTACCAGGGCGACATCGACTTCGCCCACAAGGGCTCGGGACTGCTCGGCAAGCTCACGGGGGCGCTCACCGGCCAGGGCATGTCCCTGATGCGCTGCACCGGCAACGGCGAGGTGTTCCTCGCCGACGAGGCCAGCCGGGTCTTCGTGATCCGCCTCCAGGGCGAGCAGCTCTACACCAGCGCCCAGGGCGTGCTGGCCTTCGACGAGACCCTGGAGACCGAGGTCCGCCGCATCGAGGGCGCGGGACTGCCCGGCGGGGGCTTCTTCAGCATGCTCTTCTCCGGCACCGGCGCGGTCGTCGTCAAGACCCGCGGCGTGCCCGTCGTCCTGCCCGTCGGCGCGGCCACCTATGTCGACGGCAACGCCGTCATCGCCTGGTCCGCCGGTGCGCAGGCGGTCACCACGACCTCGCTCAGGCTGCGCCGCTCCGGGTACGCCCGGCAGACCACCGAGGCCGTGAACCTCCAGTTCCGCGGCGCCCCCGGCAACTTCGTCGTCGTACAGCCCTTCGAGGTGTGAGGCCATGGACTCCCAGACTCTGAGTGCGCACCGCGCCGCCGCGACCGGCGTCCGCATGAGTGTGCACAGCTCCAAGACGCTCAAGGTCACCATGGTCACCGGGCAGGACCTGATCGCCAAGGCCGGCTCGATGATCGCCTACGACGGCTATGTGCAGTTCGACGGGGCGCCCGCGAGCCTGCGCCGCTCGGCGGAGGAGATGGTCACCGGAGAGGGCGGCCGGCTGATGCTGGCCCGCGGCGACGGCGACCTGTACCTCGCCGACTACGGCGGCGACATCCTCGTCCTGCACCTGAACGGCGAGGCGCTGTCCGTCAACGGCGCCACCCTGCTGGCCTGCGACGCCTCCCTGGAACTGGCCATCGAGCCGGTCAAGGGGCTCGCCAAGCTGTCCGGTTCCGGCCTGACCAACCTGGTCATCAAGGGCACCGGCTGGGTCGCGCTGGTCAGCCGGGGCATCCCGATGGCCCTGGACTGCGCCGAACGGGAGACCTACGTCGACCCGGACGCCCTGGTGGCCTGGACGACCGGGCTGGAGATGAAGGCCCGCCGCACCATCAAGGCGAGCGCCCTCATCGGCCGCGGCAGCGGCGAGGCCTTCCAGATCGGCTTCAAGGGGCAGGGCTTCGTCGTCGTCCAGCCGAGTGAGGACACCGGCGACCGATTCAAGATCCGGGGCTGAGGGGAGCACCAGGCACATCATGCACAGCACACTCTTCGCACACGTCCCGGTCGAGTCGACCGGCCGCTACACCCTGCAGAACCCGCAGCTCCTGAAGACCGACGTCACCCAGGGCAGCAGCCCCGTCCTCGCCCGGCAGGGCGCCATGGTGGCCTTCGAGGGCCAGGTCGAGTTCGACAGCCAGTACCGCAACCGCAGCTGGCGCAACGTCGAGCGGATGACCGGTGAGGGCCTCGACCTCATGCGCTGCAAGGGCAACGGCATCGTCTACCTGGCGAACCTCGCCCAGCACCTGCACGTCATGGAGGTCGGCCGCGGCATCACCGTCGACAGCTCCTACATCCTCGCCTTCGACGGCTCCCTCGGCGTCGGCATCGTCGCGGTGGACAGCGCCGTCGAGGTGGCCGCCGCGGGCGCCTACAACCTGGAGCTGTCCGGCTCCGGGCAGGTCGTGCTGATGACCTCGGGCGAGCCGCTGGTGCTGGAGGTGGGCCCGGACAAGAACGTCTGCGTCGACTCCGACGCCGTCATCGCCTGGTCCACGTCCCTGCGCACCCAGCTCCAGGCGCCCACCTCCACCTCCGGAGTGTGGCGCCGCCGCGGCACCACCGGCGAGGGCTGGGAGATGCACTTCGGCGGCACCGGCCACGTCCTGGTCCAGCCCAGCGAGCTCCTGCCACCGCAGGGCATGCGCAACGGCGGGGTCCTCGGCCAGTTCGGGATGCGGGGCAACTCCCTCGGGGGCAGCAACAGCTGAGCCCGGGTAAGGGGCGTCCGCCATAGCCGGGCGCCCCTTACACGTGCGCGGAGCAGCGGCTCACAGCCTCGCGCGGGTCGCTTCCAGCAGTCGTACGACGGACTCGTCGGCGACCTCCGCCACCTCGTCGTAGGCGAACCAGCGCACGTCGAGGGACTCCTCGCTGATCGTCTCCACGGCGCCGGACGGGGCGAGGGCCGCGTACTGGACGTCGAAGTGGCAGTTGCACGGCGCGGGGATGGGGTGCCGGTCGAGGCGGACCGGGCCGCCGGGCAGCAGGGTCAGACCGGCGACGCCGGACTCCTCCGTGGCCTCGCGCAGGGCCGCCGCCTCCAGGGAGACGTCCTGCGGCTCGCAGTGGCCGCCCATCTGGAGCCACATGCGCAGCTTCCTGTGGAGGGTGAGCAGGACCCGGCCCCGCTCGGGGTCGATCACCAGCGCGCTGGCAGTGACATGGCCGGCGTGGCACGCCTTCCAGACGCCGTCCGGGTGCGCGGCGAGGTGATCGAGATACGCCTGGCGCAGCTCCTCCTGGTCCTCGTACCCCTTGAGTACGAGGACCGCGTCGTCGTGCAGGCTCACTCGGTGTCGTCGTCCTTCTTCTTCAGGTCGGGCTTGCCGTCCGCCGCCTCGCCGAGCATCTTGTCCAGCTCGGAGAAGTCCAGCTGCTCGCGGTGCACGAAGCCGTCCGGGTCGTCCAGGTCGGAGGCGGTCGGCAGCATGTCCGGGTGGGCCCACAGACCGTCGCGGCCGTCGACACCGCGCGCGTCGGTGAGCGAGGCCCACAGGCGGGAGGCGTCCCGCAGCCGGCGCGGGCGCAGCTCCAGGCCGATCAGGGTGGCGAAGGTCTGCTCGGCCGGGCCGCCCGAGGCGCGCCGGCGGCGCAGGGTCTCGCGCAGTGCGTCGGCGGACGACAGACGGGGCTTCGCGGCCGCGTGGACCACCGCGTCCACCCAGCCCTCCACGAGCGCCAGGGCCGTCTCCAGACGGGCCAGGGCCGCCTTCTGCTCCGGGGTGTCCTCCGGCTGGAACATGCCCTGCTGGAGGGCGTCCTGGAGCTGCTCGGGGTTCTGCGGGTCGAACTGGCCGACCACGTCCTCCAGCTTGGCGGTGTCGACCTTGATCCCGCGCGCGTAGCCGTCGACCGCGCCGTACAGATGCGAGCGCAGCCACGGCACGTGCGCGAAGAGGCGCTGGTGGGCGGCCTCGCGCAGGGCGAGATACAGCCGCACCTCCTCCTTGGGGACGCCGAGGTCCTTGCCGAAGGCCTCGATGTTCACCGGCAGCAGCGCGGCCTTGCCGACCGGGCCCAGCGGCAGGCCGATGTCGGTGGACCCGACGACCTCGCCCGCGAGCACGCCGACGGCCTGCCCGATCTGGGTGCCGAACATGGCGCCGCCCATCGAGCGCATCATGCCGATCAGCGGGCCCGCCATGGCCTGCATCTCCTCCGGCAGGACATCGCCCATCGCGGTGCCGACCCGCTCGGCGACCGGGTCGACGAGCTCCTTCCACGCGGGCAGGGTCGCCTCGACCCACTCCGCGCGGGACCAGGCCACGGCGGTTCCCGCGCCGGACGGCAGCGAGGTCGCGTCGTCGAGCCACAGGTCCGCCAGGCGCACGGCCTCCTGGACGGCGGTGCGCTCGGCTGGGCCGACGCTCGCGTCCTTGGTGCCGTCCGACGTGCCCTGGGAGACCGTCTGGCGGGCGATCTGCTTGGCCATGTCCCAGTTCACCGGGCCGCCCTCGTACGAGAGCATCTGGCCCAGCTGCTGGAAGGCGGCGCCCAGGTCGGTGGGGTTCAGCGATCCGAACATGGCAGCGAGCGGATTGTCCGCGCCGGGGCCGCCAAAGCCTCCGGCGCCGGGCAGGCCGCCGAAACCGAACGGGTTGTTCGGTCCCTGACCACCGCCGCTCTGCTGGTCCTTCTTCTTGCCCTCGTCGCCGTCGTCCGGCTCCTCCGGCGGAAGGCCGAATCCGAATGGGGTGTCACTCACGGGATTCCTCGGCTGGTAAGGCCACCGGTTGCCCCGGTGGCGCGGCTGCCCGATAACACCCCCAGCGTAGACACCGCGAGCCCTGAGGGCCTCGGTGCTCCGCCGACTCTCCGCCTGCGGCAGGATGGATGCCACCTGGTACGTACGCGTCACTCGCGTTCCTACTGAAGACAACCGCTGGAGACGCCCGGTGAGTTCCCCTGATCCGCAGGTTCGCGCAGCGCGAAACCAGTCAACCAATCCCGCGACACGCGGGCCAGTCGTCGCGGTCACCGGTGCCGCGTCCGGCATCGGAGCCCTCCTCACCGAGCGGCTCGCCGCCTCGGAGGAGATCAAGCAGGTCATCGCGCTGGACGAGCGGCGCGGCGAGTGCGCCGCGGCGCAGTGGCACATCCTGGATGTGCGGGACCCCGCCATCGCGGACAAGCTCCGCGGGGCCGACGTCGTGGTGCATCTGGCCCTCGACCTCGACCTGGAGACGGACCCCGCCGCGCGGACGGCCTACAACGTCCGGGGGACGCAGACCGTGCTGACCGCGGCCGCGGCCGCCGGCATCCACCGGGTCGTCCTCTGCACCTCCGCCATGGTCTACGGGGCGCTCCCCGACAACGAACTGCCGCTCTCGGAGGACGCCGAGCTGCGCGCCACCGCGGAGGCGACCGGCGTCGGGGACCTGCTGGAGATCGAGCGCCTCGCGCGGCGGGCCCCTCGGGCGCACCCCGGGCTCAACGTCACCGTCGTACGGCCCGCCGTGCTGGTCGGCGGCGGCACCGACACCGCGCTGACCAGGTACTTCGAGTCGCCCCGGCTGCTGGTGGTGGCGGGTTCCCGGCCCGCCTGGCAGTTCTGCCATGTCGAGGACCTGTGTGCCGCTCTGGAGTACGCCGTCCTGGAGAAGGTCGACGGGGAGCTGGCCGTGGGGTGCGACGGGTGGCTGGAGCAGGAGGAGATCGAGGAGCTCAGCGGGATCCGCCGGATGGAGCTGCCGTCGGCGGTGGCGCTGGGCGCGGCCGCGCGGTTGCACCGGATCGGGCTGACGCCGTCCCCTGCGGGTGATCTCGCGTACACGATGTACCCCTGGGTGGTGAGCGGGAGCCGGCTGCACGACGCGGGGTGGCGGCCGCAGTGGAGCAACGAGGAGGTGCTCGCGGAGCTGCTGGAGGAGGTGGCCGGGCGGCACACGGTTGCCGGGCGGCGGCTGGGGCGGAAGGACGCGACGGCGGCGGGGGCGGCGGGGGCGACGGTCGCGCTGCTGGGTGCGGCGGCGGTTGTGCGGCGGGCTCGGAAGGCTCGGCGGAGGATCTGAGGGGTGCGCCTCAGGGGGTGCCGCGTGAGGTAGTCGGGCGGCTGCGGGTCAGTCGTGGCTGGTCGCGCCCACGCGGCGGAGCCGCATATCGATACAGCCCCGCGCCCCTGGGTGGGTGCACTGTACGAGTCTCCAACCGGGCACACGCGTGTGCCGGGTGATAGCTCCATTCCCCGTTGTCCCAGGCGTGCGGCACGATGGACGTATGGCACCCACCTTCGATCACCCCGGCGAGCAGGCCGCCGACGAGCCCATCAAGCTCATCGGCATCCGCGACACCCCCCTCTCCCTCGACGAGGTCTTCCGGGCCGTGGGGGACGATGCCGCCGGGGGGACCGCGCTGTTCGTCGGGACCGTGCGGAACCACGACGGTGGGGCCGATGTCGACAAGCTCGGGTACTCCTGCCACCCCAGTGCCGAGGCCGAGATGCGGCGGATCGCCGAGAAGGTCGTCGCCGAGTTCCCGGTGCGGGCGCTCGCCGCGGTGCACCGGGTGGGGGATCTCGAGGTCGGGGATCTCGCCGTCGTCGTCGCCGTCTCCTGTCCGCACCGGGGCGAGGCCTTCGAGGCCTGCCGGAAGCTGATCGACGATCTCAAGCACGAGGTGCCGATCTGGAAGCACCAGACCTTTTCTGACGGTACGGAGGAATGGGTCGGTGCCTGCTGAGCCCGCCGTCGGCGCCTGCTGAACCCTTCCTTCACCCCTCAGGTTGCGTAACCGCACCCCGGGTACCAGCGTTGTCAGTGCGGATGATTAATCTGCTGATCAGTCAGTTTTTCGCGGTCGCGTTGCGCGGGGTCGGGAGGTCGGCATGGGGGCGCTCGTCTGGTTGTTGATTCCGTTGTTGGCCGCGGTCGCCGCGGGGCTCTGGGGCAGCTGGGCCAACCGGACCCGCAGGGTGCGCAGCGACGGCCCCGAGCTCGACGGATACGCCCGTTTCCGCGCCGCCATGGAGAAGTCCCACTCCGGTACCTGACGATGGTCCGACAGACACGTCCCGTACTGTCGTGCCATGCCACGCCGCACCGCGACGATGCTCGCCTCCACCCTGATGCTGATCGCGCTCCTGTGCGCGGGAGTCTTCATCACCGTGCCCTACTCCGAGATGTCACCGGGCCCCACGGTGAACACCCTCGGGGACCACGGCGGCGAGCCGGTGCTCCAGATCTCCGGGCGCAAGACGTACCCGACGAGCGGTCACCTGAACATGACCACCGTCCGGGTCACCAGCGCCGACTTCAGGATGAACCTCGTCGAGGCCGTCTACGGCTGGCTCGCGCACGACGTCAAGGTCGTCCCGCACGACACCCTCTACCCGGACGGCAAGACCGAGGAGCAGTCGACCCAGGAGAACGCCGAGGAGTTCAGCCAGTCCCAGGAGAGCGCCAAGGTCGCCGCCCTGAAGGAGCTCGACGTCCCCGTGCAGTCCTGGGTGATCGTCTCCACCGTCGTCAAGGACTCCCCGGCCGAGGGCAGGCTGCACGCCGGTGACGTGATCAAGGCCGTCGACGGTACGGCGGTGAAGGCGCCGGACGACGTCGCCAAGCTGGTGACCAAGCACAAGCCCGGCGAGGACGTCGTCTTCACGATCGTGCCCGCCAAGGAGCAGGCCGCCGCCGAGAAGGCGAACAAGACGGCGACGAAGACCGAGAAGGTCACCATCACCACCAAGGCGTCCGACGACGAGGGCGCCAAGCGGGCCATCGTCGGCATCGCCGCCGGGACCGACCACACCTTCCCGTTCACCATCGACATCAAGCTCGCCGACGTCGGCGGCCCGAGCGCCGGCCTGATGTTCGCGCTCGGCATCTACGACAAGCTCACCCCGGGCAGCCTCACCGGCGGCACGTTCGTCGCCGGTACCGGCACCATCGACGACGACGGCAAGGTCGGCCCGATCGGCGGCATCGAGATGAAGACGGTCGGCGCGCGCGACAAGGGCGCCCGGTACTTCCTGACCCCCGCCGACAACTGCGCGGCGGCCGCCAAGGACACCCCGAGCGGGCTCACCCTGGTCAAGGTGAACACCATCGACGACGCCCTCGGCGCGCTCAAGGACATCCGCGAGCACCGGACGTCCGACCTGCCGAAGTGCACGAAGAGCTAGCCGGCCGGACTACTCCTCGAACGTCGCCGACAGGGCCTCCGCGAGGCCCGGGACCAGGTCGCCGCCCGTGAGGACCTCCGTGGGGGAGTCCTTCTCGCGCAGCCGCAGGGCCGAGTCCCGGGTGCCGTCGCGCAGCACCGCCACCGTCATGCGGACCTCCTGGCGGTCCGGGTGCTCGGCGACCCACTTCGCCAGCTTGGCCTCGCTCAGCCCCTGCGGGACGGACGCCTCGGCGGACGGCGGCAGCATCAGCCGCTCCACGGTGAGCGCGCAGCCCACGACCGCGTCGGGCCAGGCGATGGTGCCGAGGAACTCGTCGAGCGGCTTGCCCGCGGGAATCTCGTCCTGCTCGATGGGGGTCAGGGCCGCGGACTCCTGCCCCTCCTCCAGGCCGAGCTGGCTCGCGAGAGCGGGTTCCTGGGCGCGCAGCCGGGCGGTGTCTACGAGGGCGAAGAGGCGAGCGGGCTGGTCCCAGCCGAGGCCGGAGGCGTACTCGTCGATCTCGAGAACGGCCCGGGTGAGCGGGTTCGCCGCCATGGGGGTGTTGGACATGGTCACAATCCTGCCTCGTTCGTGACCGGAATCGGGAACCGAGTAAACGGTGAGTAAGTTGCATAGGTGTGGGCCCGCGATCACGGGGGGCCACCCAGGGCCCGCGAACACGAGGGTCTGACGGATCGACAGCGAACTTCGAGGTGCGCACCTTGGCTTTCCAGATGCCGGACCGCGGCGGAGGCCCGACAGGGCCGCGGATGAGAGTGGGCCGCCCGTCCCGGCGTGCCAGGACCCTGCTCATGACGCTGGGCGTCCTTGCCGTCCTCGGCATGGCGTTCACCATGTTCGCGGGTTTCTGGACGGACTGGCTCTGGTACCGCTCGGTGAACTACTCGTCCGTGTTCACCACCACCCTGTGGACCAAGATCGGGCTGTTCTTCGTCTTCGGTGTGCTGATGGCCCTCGCGGTCGGTTTCAACATCTGGCTGGCCCACCGGCTGCGCCCGCCGCTGAGCGCCATGTCCATGGAGCAGCAGAACCTCGACCGCTACCGGATGGGCATCGCGCCGTACAAGAAGTGGCTGCTGCTCGGGGTCACCGCGCTGGTGGGCCTGATCGCGGGCGCCTCGGCGGCCGGCCAGTGGCGGACCTGGCTGATGTGGGTCAACGGCGTCTCCTTCGGCCAGAAGGACCCGCAGTTCCACCTCGACATCTCCTTCTACACCTTCGACCTGCCCTGGTACCGGTTCCTGCTCGGCTTCGGGTTCGCGGCCGCGATCCTCTCCGTGATCGCCGCGGCCCTGACCCATTACCTCTACGGCGGTCTCAGGATCACCTCGCCGGGCGCGCGGGCCACCGCCGCGGCCACCGGACACCTGTCGGTGCTGCTCGGCATCTTCGTCGCCCTGAAGGCGGTCGCGTACTGGCTCGACCGGTACGGCCTCGCGGTCAAGTCCAGCGACTTCAAGGCGACCGACAGCTGGACCGGCCTGAGGTACGTCGACGCCAACGCCTACCTGCCGGCGAAGACCATCCTGTTCTGCATCGCGGTCATCTGCGCGCTGCTGTTCTTCGCCACCCTGTGGCGGCGCACCTGGCAGCTGCCCGTGATCGGCTTCGGCCTGATGGTGCTCTCGGCGATCCTCATCGGCGGGCTCTACCCCGCGATCGTCCAGAAGTTCCAGGTCCAGCCGAACGAGCAGGCCAAGGAAGCCCCGTACGTCGAGAAGAACCTCAAGGCGACGCGCGAGGCGTACGGCATCGACGACGCCTCGGTGACCGAGTACGACGGCAAGTCCACCACCACGGACAAGACCAAGCTGCGCGACGACGTCGACGCCACGGCCAGCATCCGGGTCATGGACCCCAACGTCGTCTCGCCGACGTTCCAGCAGCTCCAGCAGATGCGCAACTACTACGCGTTCCCGACCAACCTGGACGTCGACCGCTACAGCAAGGACGGCAAGGACCAGGACACGGTCATCGGGCTGCGTGAGCTGAACCTCGCCGGCATCCCGAAGAACAACTGGATCAACGACCACTTCCGCTACACCCACGGCTACGGCGTGGTCGCCGCGAAGGGCACCGAGGCCGACGACGAGGGCCGCCCGGTCTTCACCGAGTCCAACCTGCCGTCCCAGGGCGACCTCGGGACCTACCAGCAGCGTGTCTACTACGGCGAGAAGACCACCGCCTACTCGATCGTCGGCGGTCCCCAGAAGGAGATCGACTACTCCGACGACGACGGTGAGAAGACCTACAGCTACAAGGCCAAGAGTGGGGTCAACCTCTCCAACCCGGTCAACCGGGCCGCGTACGCGGTGGCGTTCAGCGAGCCGCAGATCCTCTACTCCGGAGCGATCGGCGAGGGCTCGCGGATCCTGTACAACCGCACGCCGAAGCAGCGTGTCGAGGCGGTGGCCCCCTGGCTGACGATCGACGGCGACGCCTACCCGGCGGTGGTGAACGGCAAGATCCAGTGGATCGTCGACGCGTACACGACGACCAACGGCTACCCGTACTCCTCGCGCACGACCCTCGGTGACACCACGGCCGACTCGCTGACCGCGACCAACAACCAGCGCGCGGTGGTGGCCCAGCAGAACCAGGTCAACTACATCCGCAACTCGGTGAAGGCGACCGTCGACGCGTACACCGGCGAGGTCAAGCTCTACCAGTGGGACACCAAGGACCCGGTTCTCAAGACCTGGATGAAGGCGTTCCCGGGCACGGTGGAGTCCAAGAAGGACATCTCCCCCGACCTCATGGCCCATCTGCGGTACCCGCAGGACCTGTTCAAGGTCCAGCGTGAGCTGCTGGCCCGCTACCACGTCGAGGACGCGGACACCTTCCTCAGCGGCAGCGAGGTGTGGCAGGTGCCGGACGACCCGACCAACAAGTCGGGCGACGCGGTGCCGCCGTACTACCTGAGCATGAAGATGCCGGACCAGTCGGCACAGGCGTTCTCGCTCACGACGACGTTCACGCCCAACGGCCGTGACAACCTCAGTGCGTTCATGGCGGTCGACGCGGAGGCGGGCACCCCTGACTACGGCAAGATCAGAATCCTGAAACTGCCGACCAACACCACGGTCAACGGGCCCAAACAGGTGCAGAGCCAGTTCAACTCCGAACAGGACATCGCCGAGACGATCAGCCTCCTCAACAGAGGCGACTCCAATGTGGAGTACGGCAATCTCCTGACGGTGCCGCTGGACGGAGGACTGCTCTACGTGGAGCCGGTCTACGTACGCGGTGGTGGACTCAAGTACCCGCTGCTGCGGAAGGTGTTGGTGACCTACGGCGGCAACACCGCCTTCGAGGACACCCTCGACCAGGCCCTGAACAAGGTCTTCGGAGCGGACGCCTCGACCACCCCGCCACCGAGCGACGACGGCGGCACGACCAAGCCGCCGCCGACGTCCAGCAACCCGACGGTCCAACAGGCGCTGGACGACGCCCAGAAGGCCTTCGACGCCGGCCAGGAAGCCCTGAAGAAGGGTGACTGGGAGGCGTACGGCCGGGCTCAGGCGGATCTTGAGGACGCGCTCAAGCGGGCCGAGGACGCGCAGGCCGCGGCGAACAAGAGCGGCAGCAGCGCGAAGCCCAGCAGCAGTCCGAAACCCAGCAGCAGTCCGAGCAGCAGCCCCAGCGGCTGAGCGGAGCTGGTCAAAAGCCCACCCCCGCGCCGTGATACGGTTGCGACACAACGGCGCGGGGTGGAGCAGCTCGGTAGCTCGCTGGGCTCATAACCCAGAGGTCGCAGGTTCAAATCCTGTCCCCGCTACTGGAATCGAAGGCCCGGATCCTCTTCAGGATCCGGGCCATAGTGTTGTTCGAACGCATGTTCCGAGGTAACGACGGCCG
>NZ_JBHUXV010000173.1:0-15861 GCF_042669125.1 Streptomyces sp. NPDC057253
ACCCACGCGGGGGTGCCGCATGTCGTCATGCCCCCAGGACCTCACAAAGTCCTACACAGTCATTGCCAAGTCATTGCCCAGGAACTCTTCGGGATCTAGGTTGAGTCGCATCCTGTGCCTCAAAGTCACCATTAGCGCACAGGAATTGACGCTCCCTCAGTACGTACACCGCACTGTCGTCCCGAGGAAGGTTCCGCTCATGCCCCACCCGCACCTGCCCGTCCCCCTCAGTCGCAGGCGCCTGCTGGAGGGAGGGGCGGCCGTCCTGGGCGCCCTCGCCCTCTCCTCCGGCCCCCTGGCCGGCCGCGGCCACGCGGCGGACGGTTCCCCGGAGTGGAACGGCGCCATCGACCTCTTCCGGGTGGGAACCGAGCCCCCGCACTCCACCCTCATGCCGTACGCCACCGTCGGCCAGGCGCTCGCCGCCGACCGCACCCGCTCGCCGTACCGTCTGAGCCTCGACGGCACGTGGAAGTTCGCCTACGCCGACCGGCCCGCCGACCGCGACACCGACTTCCACCGCACGGACGTCGACGACAAGGACTGGGACACCATCCCCGTCCCTTCGGCATGGCAGGTGCATGGCTACGACTTCCCGATCTACATCAACATCACCTACCCCTGGTGGGGCCCCAACGGCCTGGGCGAGGAGGCCCAGCCGCCCGCCGCGCCCACCCGCTACAACCCCGTGGGCCAGTACCGACGGACCTTCACCGTCCCGAAGGACTGGTCGGGGCGGCGGACCTTCCTGCACTTCGAGGGCGTCAAGTCGGCGCACTACGTGTGGATCAACGGCGAACTCGTCGGCTACCACGAGGACTCCTACACCGCCGCCGAGTACGACATCACCCCGCACCTGAAGCCCGGCACCAACCAGATCGCCGTCGAGGTCTACCGCTACTCCGACGGCGACTGGCTGGAGGACCAGGACATGATCCGGCTGAGCGGCATCTTCCGCTCGGTCTACCTCTACTCCACCCCGGCCGTGCACCTGCGCGACTTCAAGCTGGACACCCCGCTCGGCGACGACTGCACGACGGCTCAGCTCTCGGTCACCGCGAGCGTGCGCGACTACGGCGGCGCCAACGCGGGGCGCTACACGGTCGAGACACAGCTCTACGACAGGGGCGGCCACGCGGTCTGGTCCCGGCCGCTCCAGCAGGCCGTAGCCCTGGACGCCGGCGCCGAGGCGACCGTACAGGCGGCGAGAGACGTGCCGTCACCGCAGCTGTGGTCGGCCGAGCACCCGTACCTGTACACCGCCGTCCTGCGGCTGCGCGATCCCGCCGGCAAGGTGATCGAGACGCTCTCGCACCGCGTCGGACTGCGGGAGTTCGCGCTCAAGGACGGGCTGATGCGCATCAACGGCAAGCCCGTCTCCTTCCGCGGCACCAACCGCCACGAGATGCACCCCGACCGCGGCACCGCGCTCACCCGCGCGGACCTCGTGAAGGACATCACGCTCATCAAGCGGCTGAACATCAACTCCGTGCGCACCTCGCACTACCCCAACAACCCGCAGTGGCTCGAACTCGCCGACGAGTACGGCCTCTACCTCGTCGGCGAGACCAACCTGGAGACCCACGGCATCCGCGGCGAGTACCCCGGCGACCACCCCGACTGGAGCAGGGCCTGTGTGGCCCGCGCCCAGAACATGGTCCACCGCGACAAGAACCACGCCTCGGTGGTCATCTGGTCGCTGGGCAACGAGGCGGGCGGCGGCAGCACCTTCGTGACCATGCGCGACTGGATCAAGTCCTACGACAGCACACGCGTCGTCCAGTACGAGGGCGACGACCGGCCCACGATCAGCGACATCCGCTCGGAGATGTACGAGAGCCCCGCACGGGTCGAGCAGCGCGCCAAGGACACCGCCGACACCCGGCCGTACGTGATGATCGAGTACTGCCACGCGATGGGGAACTCCAACGGCAACTTCAAGAAGTACTGGGACATCGTCCGCCGCTATCCCGTCCTCCAGGGCGGCTGGATCTGGGACTTCGTCGACCAGTCCCTCACCGAGCCCGTTCCCGTGCGGCAGTTGCTCACCGAGAGCGGCCCGGGTGCGCTGACGGGTGAAGTCCTGCCCGCGAGCGCCCGGTTCGACCGGGAGAAGGGTGTTTCCGGCGCCACGGTCTTCGCCCGCGACCCCCGCCTCGACCTCACCGGCTCGCTGACCCTGGAGGCGTGGTTCACCCCGAAGGTGACGGGCTCTCACCAGCCCGTCATCGCCAAGGGCGACACCCAGTACTCCCTCAAACAGTCCGGGAGAACACTGGAGTTCTTCATCTACGGCGGCGGCCAGTGGATCACCGCCACCTGGACGGTCCCGGAGGACTGGACGGGCCGGGAACACCACGTCGCCGGAGTCTTCGACGCGGCCGCGGGCACCCTGACCCTCCATGTCGACGGCCAGGTCAGGGCCACCCGGACCACCACCCGGAAGCCCAGCAGCACCACCGCGCCGCTCGCGCTGGCCGTCGATGTCGACAACCCCACAAGGGAGTTCAGCGGCACGATCAGGAAAGCGCGCGTCTACGGCCGTGCCCTGAGCGCCGCCGAACTGGCCTCCGACAGCCGGGGGCCCGGCGACGAGGGCGTGCGCTTCTGGTTCGACGCGGCGACCGTGAAACTCACCGAGAAACGGTCCGCCCAGAAGACCTTCTTCGCGTTCGGCGGCGACTGGGGTGACAACCCCAACGACGGCGCCTTCGTCGCGGACGGCATCGTCACCGCCGACCGCGGCCACACCGGCAAGGCGGCGGAGGTCAAGCGGATCTACCAGACCGTACAGGCGAGTTGGGCCGCCGACGGGCCCGCGGCTCGGACGGCGGTGACCCTCACCAACGAGAACCTATTCACCAACCTCCGCGAGCTCGACGGCAGTTGGACGCTCTCCGCCGACGGCAAGGTGGTCCAGCGCGGGAAGCTCACCCGGGACCAGCTGAACGTGGCACCCCTGTCGAGCAAGGACATCACCGTACCGTACCGGCTCCCGAGCGCCCCCGCGCCCGGCACCGAGTACTTCCTCCGGCTCTCCTTCACCACCAGGGAGTCCACGCCCTGGGCCCGCGCCGGCTTCGAGGTGGCCGCGCAGCAGCTCGCCGTGGACGCGGGCAGTCCCGCGGTGACACCGGTACCGCTCGCGAAGGTCCCGGCGCTGACGTACCAGGACACCTCGGCCCAAGTCACCGTCAACGGCAAGGACTTCTCCGTCGTCGTCGACAAGGGCACCGGGACCATCACGTCGTACCGGGCCCATGGCACCCGGCTGCTCACCTCCGGCCCCGTGCCCAACTTCTGGCGGGCGCCCACCGACAACGACCACGGCAACGGCCAGCACACCCGCAACCAGACCTGGCGCGACGCCGGGGCCGACCGCAAGGTCACCGACGTGGGCGTGCGGGCGCTCGGGGACCGGGCCGTCGAGATCGAGGTGAGCGGCACCCTGCCGACGACCACCGAGTCGGCGTACACCACGACCTACACCGTCTTCGGCAACGGCGAGATCAAGGTGGACAACACCTTGCACCCGGGGGCGAGTTCACTGCCGTACATCCCGGAGGTCGGCACGATCCTGTTCCTGCCGCGCAGGCTCGACCGGCTGCACTACTACGGACGCGGGCCCGAGGAGAACCACTGGGACCGCAACAACGGTACGGACGTGGGTCTTTGGTCCGGGACCGTCGCCGAGCAGTGGACCTCCTACATCCGCCCCCAGGAGAACGGCAACAAGACCGACGTCCGCTGGGCCGCGCTGACCGGCCGCGACGGCGTGGGGCTGCTCGTCTCGGGCGAACCCCTGCTGGAGGTCAACGCCTCGCACTTCACCCCGGAGGACCTGTCCAACGGGGTGCGCCACGACTACCAGCTCACCCCGCGCGACGCCGTGGTCCTCAGGGTGAACCACCGGCAGATGGGTGTCGGCGGTGACAACAGCTGGGGCGCGCACACCCACGACGAGTACAAGCTGTTCGCCGACCGGGACTACTCGTACACCTACCGGCTGCGGCCGCTGACGGATGTGAGCCACGCCACGGCAACCTCGCGGCGGCCGACGGCAACCACCTGACACGACAGGATGCACGCGGCGTGCGAGGAGTGAGGCGTCCCGCTCAGGGGCGCCTCACTGTGTTTCCGCGTCGGTCGGGTCGCTGAGCCCCAGCCGCAGATGCTCCACGTGGTACACGGCCTGGTCGAGGAGTTCGGCGACATGGTGGTCGTGCAGCGTGTACACCACCGACCGGCCCCGGCGCTCGCCCACGACCAGGCCCAGGTTGCGCAGCAGCCGCAGCTGGTGCGAGCACGCCGACTGCTCCATGCCCACCTCGGCGGCCAACTCCGTGGCGGGCAGCGGTCCTTCACGGAGCCTCGCGAGGATCAGCAGCCGGGACGGGGTGGAGAGGGCCTGGAGCGTGGTGGCCACCTTGGCGACATTGGCCGCGTCCAGGCGTACACGCTCTTCGGCGGTGGTGGTGACGGCTCCATGACCCATGGGCGGTATCTTACCCGCCGTACATGAACAGATGAATGAGTCTTCATGTGTTCCTGTATGGTGCTCGGGTGTCCACGACTCTCACCCCTGTCCGTGCCCCCGTGCCCGCCCACCGGCCGTCCCGCCGCCGGACCCGTGTCCTGGCCCTGGCCGAGGCCCGCTGGGCGCTCGCGTCGACCGTCGCGTTCCTGCTCGGCCTCGCGCTGGACCTCAGTGGCGTGCCGTGGTGGGCGTACGGCCCGCTGTACGCCGTCGCCTATGCGACGGGCGGCTGGGAGCCGGCCCTCGAAGGGCTCAGGGCGCTGCGGGAGCGGACCCTGGACGTCGATCTGCTGATGATCGTCGCGGCTCTCGGCGCCGCCGCGATCGGACAGGTCCTGGACGGGGCCCTGCTGATCGTCATCTTCGCCACCTCCGGCGCCCTGGAGGCGCTGGCCACCGCCCGTACGGCCGACTCGGTGCGCGGTCTGCTCGACCTCGCCCCCACGATGGCGACCCGGGTGACGCGGGACGGCGAGGAGACCGTCCTCACGGTTGAACTCGCCGTAGGAGACGTCCTGTTGGTCCGTCCCGGCGAGCGCATCGGTGCCGACGGCGTGGTGCTGGACGGCGCGAGCGAGGCCGACCAGGCCACCATCACCGGCGAACCCCTGCCGGTCGCCAAGGGCCCCGGCGACGAGGTCTTCGCCGGCACCCTCAACGGCACCGGGGCGCTGCGCGTGCGCGTCGGGCGCGACCCGGCGGACTCGGTCGTCGCCCGCATCGTGACCCTCGTGGAGGAGGCTTCCCGGACGAAGGCGCCGACCCAGCTGTTCATCGAGAAGGTCGAGCAGCGGTACGCCGTGGGGATCGTGGTGGCCACGCTCGCCGTGTTCGGCGTGCCCCTGCTGTTCGGCGCGGACCTCACGGACGCGCTGCTCCGCGCGATGACCTTCATGATCGTCGCCTCGCCGTGCGCGGTCGTCCTCGCGACGATGCCGCCCCTGCTGTCCGCCATAGCCAACGCCGGCCGGCACGGGGTCCTGGTCAAGTCGGCGGTCGCGATGGAGCGGCTGGGCGAGGTGGACGCCGTAGCCCTCGACAAGACGGGAACGCTGACGGAGGGGGCGCCGGAGGTGACGGCCGTACGACCGCTGCCGGGGGCGGACCTCGACGAGGACGAACTCCTCGCCCTGGCCGCCGCGGCGGAGCACTCCAGCGAGCATCCGCTGGCGCGGGCGATCGTGGGGGCGGCGCGGGGGAGGGGGCTGCGGATCGGGGCAGCGACGGATTTCGTGTCGATGCCGGGGCGTGGGGTGACGGCGGTGGTGGGGGGCCGGGTGATCGGGGTCGGACGGTTGGGCGGGCTTGCGGTAGGAGCCGGGGACGGCGGTGCCACCATCGTGCTCGTGACCCGTGACGGTGTGCGGCTCGGCACCCTCGCTCTCGCCGACCGGCTGCGGCCCGGCGCCGCCGCCACGACCGCCGCGCTCGCCGCCCTGACCGGCGCCGCCCCCGTGCTGCTCACCGGCGACAACGCGCGGGCCGCCGCCCGGGTCGCCGAGGCCACCGGGCTGGTGGACGTCCGCGCGGACCTGCTGCCCGAGGGCAAGGTGGACGCCGTACGGGAGCTTCAGGACGCCGGGCGCAAGGTGCTGTTCGTCGGCGACGGCGTCAACGACGCGCCCGCCCTCGCCGCCGCCCACTCCGGCATCGCGATGGGCCGCGCGGGCTCCGACCTGGCCCTGGAGACGGCGGACGCGGTCGTCGTGCGCGACGAGCTCGCGACCGTTCCGGCGGTCGTACGACTGTCCCGGACCGCCCGCCGGCTGGTGGTCCAGAACCTGGTGGTCGCGGGAACCTTCATCACCGGACTCGTCCTGTGGGACCTCCTCGGCCACCTCCCGCTGCCGCTCGGCGTCGCCGGGCACGAGGGCTCGACCGTGCTCGTCGGTCTGAACGGGCTGCGGCTGCTGCGCGAGTCCGCCTGGCGGTCCGGGCGGATCCGGGGCACGCGAGGTTGATGTCGGATTCTCGCCAGCCCGGCCCAGGGCGGTGGCCGATGCTGGACGTATGCAGACGGGGATGTACACCGAGACCGAGCGCTGTGTGCGTGCCGTGCAGTCCAAGGACGCACGGTTCGACGGATGGTTCTTCACGGCCGTCCTGACGACCCGCATCTACTGCCGGCCGAGCTGTCCGGTCGTACCGCCCAAGCCCGAGAACATGACGTTCTACCCGAGCGCGGCGGCCTGCCAGCAGGCGGGTTTCCGGGCCTGCAAGCGGTGCCGGCCCGACACCAGCCCGGGTTCCCCGCAGTGGAACCAGCGCGCCGACCTGGTGGCGCGCGCGATGCGGCTCATCGCCGACGGCGTGGTCGACCGCGAGGGCGTGCCGGGACTCGCCGCCCGGCTCGGCTACAGCACCCGGCAGATCGAACGCCAGCTGCTCGCCGAACTGGGCGCGGGCCCGCTCGCCCTCGCCCGGGCCCAGCGGGCCCAGACGGCGAGGATCCTCATCGAGACCACCGCCCTCCCGATGGCCGACGTCGCCTTCGCGGCCGGCTTCTCCGCGATCCGCACCTTCAACGACACCGTGCGCGAGGTCTTCGCGCTCTCCCCGAGCGACCTGCGCGCCCGGGTGCCGCGCCGGGCGGCGGCGACCACGAGCCCGGGCGGCGGCCCGGACCAGGGCGCACCCGGCACACGCGGGGTGCTGAGCCTGCGGCTGCCGTTCCGCGCCCCGCTCAACCCCGACAACCTCTTCGGCCACCTCGCGGCCACCGCGGTCCCGGGGGTGGAGGAGTGGCGGGACGGCGCGTACCGGCGCACGCTGCGGCTGCCGTACGGGCACGGCGTGGTGGCGCTCACCCCGCGGCCCGACCACATCGCCTGCCGGCTGCTGCTGAGCGACCTGCGGGACCTGACCGTGGCCATCAGCCGCTGCCGCCGCATGCTCGACCTGGACGCCGACCCGGTGGCCGTCGACGACCAGCTGCGCACGGACCGGCTGCTGGCGCCCCTGGTGGACAAGGCGCCCGGCAGGCGGGTGCCGCGCACGGTGGACGAGGCGGAGTTCGCGGTGCGAGCCGTGCTGGGCCAGCAGGTCTCCACGGCCGCCGCCCGCACCCACGCGGGCCGTCTGGTCGCCGCGCACGGTGAGCCGGTGGACGACCCGGAGGGCGGTCTCACCCACCTCTTCCCGTCCCCCGAGGCCCTGGCCGCCCTCGACCCGGCCTCTCTCGCGATGCCCCGCACGCGCCGCACCACCTTCACCACCCTGGTGAACCAACTGGCCGACGGCACGCTCCGGTTGGGCGTCGAATGCGACTGGACCGAGACCCGGGCCCGGCTGCTCTCGCTGCCCGGCTTCGGCCCCTGGACGGTCGACGTCATCGCCATGCGCGCCCTCGGCGACCCGGACGCCTTCCTCCCGACCGACCTCGGAATCCGCCGCGCCGCCCAGGAGTTGGGCCTGCCCGCCACTCCGGCCGCGCTGACGGCTCGCGCGGCGGCCTGGCAGCCGTGGCGGGCCTACGCGGTCCAGTACCTGTGGGCGACCGACAGCCACCCGATCAACTTCCTTCCCGTATAAGGACGTTCCGTGAAACAGCACACCGTGATCGACAGCCCCTACGGCCCGCTCACCCTCGTCGCCGAGGACGGCGTCCTGTGCGGCCTCTACATGACCGACCAGCGGCACCGCCCACCAGAGGAGTCCTTCGGCGCCCCGGACCACGGCCCGTTCGAGGAGGCCGAGGAACAGCTGAAGGCTTATTTCGCCGGCGAGTTGAAGGAGTTCACCCTCGAACTGCGGTTCCACGGCACGGCGTTCCAGACCGCCGTCTGGCGAGAACTCCGGCGCATCCCGCTCGGCGAGACCCGCACCTACGGCGAACTCGCCGACACCCTCGGCAACCCCAAGGCCTCCCGAGCGGTCGGCCTCGCCAACGGCAAGAACCCGATCGGCATCATCGTCCCCTGCCACCGGGTGGTGGGGGCGGACGGCGGCCTGACGGGGTACGGCGGGGGGCTGGAGCGGAAGCGGCGGTTGCTGGATTTCGAGCGGGGCGCGTCGCTGTTCTGACCGGCGCCGAGGCACCGAGTCCGCTCGGCACTCCCTGCTCAGCGGTGTATTATGGCAATGAATGGCACGTTATGCGCGGTTCATTCATCAACCGCCATCGACAAGACGAATCCTCCGTCCACTCCTCACGGGGGTGGGATCATGGCGACTTCTTCAGATCGCTCCGATCCCCAGCTCACTTTCATTCGTCCTTCGCAGCTGTACGGATCCCCGCTCCGCCTGTCCGCCACGAGATCGGTGCTCGGCAGGGATCCCGGCTGCGACATTCGGATAGACGATCCGTATGTGAGCGGGAGACACGCGATCCTGAGCCGTTCGGGCGCGCACGTGGTCCTGGAAGACCTCGGCTCCGCCAACGGCACGTCGGTGAACGACCGTCCGCTCGCCGCCCCGCAGACCCTGCACGACGGTGATGTGCTCACCCTGGGAAGCGTGAGCATCCGCTACGAATGGCCCGACGGTGCCGCGCGAGAGCGCGAAGCCGCACCGGGCACCGTGAGGATGCCGACGGTGGGCAGTACCCCGCGATTCGACGTGGGCCAACAGTACGGGGCCAACATCAACAATGTGGGCGGTCACCAGTATGTCGACCAAAGACAGGAGAGCTTTCTCCGGCAGATCGCGGCAGCTCGCACCCGAGCCCGGAGAGTCATTCTGTTCGGTTTCGCGCTCTTCCTGACGGGCTTCGCCGTCTTCGCTTATGGAATTCTGCGATTCATGGGCCGTATCGGGGAGCCGGTGTCCGACAATCCCGATGAATGGCCCAGTCCGGGAGACATGTTCGGCACGGAGATCGGTGGCTTTCCGGTGTTCCTTCTCGGTTGGGTGGCTGCCGGAATCGGCTCGGTCCTGATGATGACCGGGCTGGTGATGCACATCGTCGCCGCTTCCCGTCGGCGCTCGTTCGACGAAGCCGTGCGCCGCTGGTGACCCGACCGAGAGTGACGCAGGCGAGAGGACTTCCGGTGAGCTTTCATATCGGCAGCCAACAGGGCAACATCAACAACGTCGCCGGTGACCAGACCATCCACGGCGGCCAGCACGGACAGTTCGCGACGGCCACGGATCCGCGAGCCCTGCTCGGGGTGCTGCGTACGGAACTCGACCGCCTCGGCCTCCCGCCCGATGTCGCACATCAGGTGAACACCGAAGTCGAGTCCCTCGACGCCGAACTGGCCTCCCCTTCGCCGGATCGCCCCACCATGGCCGAGCGTCTGGTGCGGATCACCGGGCTGGTGACCGCCGCCGGTGCGGCCGTCACCGCCGGCGGAACCCTCGCGGGAGCCCTCACCTCCTTGGCGGCCTGGCTGGGGCCGATCGGTGACTCCGTCCTCCGTGTCATCGGGTAGTGCTCGCGGTACAGGGCGGGGGACCCGCCCTGGCCGTATCGATCACGGGCCCCCGAACGCCGAGATCCTGTGCAGGAGTTCCGGCAGCGCCGTCCCGATCGGTTCGCGGATCACCTCGTCGGCGCGGTCGTCGTACGGTGTCGGGTCCGCGTTGACGATGACGAGTCGGGCGCCGTGGTCGGCGGCGACGCCCGCGAGGTCCGCCGCCGGCTGGACCTGGAGCGTGGTGCCGACGGCGACGAAGATCTGGCAGGCCTTGCTGATGGCGGCCGCCTGGCCGAGGACGACGGGGTCGAGACGCTCGCCGAACATCACGGTCGCCGACTTCAGGATGCCGCCGCACGTCGGACACGGCGGGTCCGGCTCTCCGGCCTCGACCCTGCGGAGCGCGTCCTCCATCGGCCCGCGCGCGTGGCACTTCGTGCACACCACCTGGCGTGCGGTGCCGTGCAGTTCGAGGACCTTGCGGGCGGGCATCCCGGCGAGCTGGTGGAGTCCGTCCACGTTCTGCGTGATCACCCGCACCGGCACGCCGGACTTCTCGAGCTCGGCCACGGCCACGTGCGCGGCGTTCGGCTCGGCGTTCAAAGCCTGGCTCGCGCGCCGCATCTGCCACGAGCGGCGGCGGATCTCCGGGTCGCCCATGTAGTAGTCGTACGTCACGAGCTTCTCGGCCTCGGGGTCCTTGCGCCACAGCCCGTTCGGACCGCGGTAGTCGGGGATCCCGGAGTCGGTGGAGATACCGGCGCCGCTGAGGATCGCGACGAGGGGCTTGGTCATGGGCCGAGGGTAGGTCGGCCGTGTGGCGAGAGCCAGCGGATAACGGGCGCGGTCGGGGACCGGGCGCCCTGTATAACAAGTTCGCGAGTTCCGGCGCGGTGCCGTCGGGCGTTGCACATAACGAGGCGCCCACGTCACTCACTTGCAACAAACAAGAAATTCGCGGCCCGGGTCGGTCGAGGACCCGAGCCGCGATCTGCACAGCCTGGAAAGGGCCTTCATGGTAAAGCCCACCAACCGCCGGAAAGCGAACGGGAACCCTCCACGTTCGATGATTACCCCTGGATCGGTCGGAGCGACTTTCAGTTCGGTCACCGTCAGCGTGGCCAGTGCTTATGCCGCCACCGGGTCTGTCGTGATCACCTGTGTCGCCGGTGGCCTGGGTCTCGCAGTGGTGATCATGCTTCTCATGATATTCGCGGCCATCGGTCAGTGAGCGCGGCCGGGGTCATTGCCACACCGTGAGGCAGAGTTGATGCCGATGTGCCAGGCGGTGACCCCGGGCCGGGTCGGGTGTACTGGTGAAGGGGTGGGAACTGAAAAGCATCCGGGCCACGAGGCGCGCGGTCATCAGCCCCGAAAGACCGTCGTAGAAGTCTCTGTTCGCGGTGACGCGGTGCGGCACCACGATGTCGAAGTAATAGCGCCGGGTGTCCGAGCCCTCCGGCAGATCCGCACCGGGGCCGAAAGGTTCGTTCCACAGCGGTCCGACAATGCCCGGGCGACACGCGAAAATCCAGCGGTACTTCTTCGGATAGGCCTCCGCCATGGCCGGGTGCTCGGCTGGTGGGCCCAGCAGGGTGACATCGCCACGGAGCAAGTTCCACAGGCGCGGCAATGCTTCCAGACCGGATTCCTGAAGAAGCGCACCGACCCGCGTCCGGTTCCCCGTGCGGTCCTGAGTTCTGAAGTCGTACAGATGAAAGAGGCGTCCGCCGGCCCCCACCCGCGGGCGTCGGACCAGCGCGGGCCCCGCTGACGTCATCCGGATTCCCGCGGTGGCGGCCACGAGTATCGGAATGGAGGTCCACAGCAGGCAAACGGAGACGATCACATCCAGGGCGCGCCGGCCTCTGCGCAGGGGGGCGGGACTGAAGGCTTCCGCGAGCGGTGCGGAGCGGTCCGCCATCAGTGCCTCGGGCCGGAGGTCCTCCGATCGCCGTTCGCGCAGCCCTCGGAAGTGGATGACCGTGAGCAGCACGGCGGGGCCGGACATGCCGAGCGCGATGCTCGGAAGCAAGGTGTCACACCACTGGGGCAGGTGTCCCTGCCCCAGTGGTGTGAGCGCCAGGCTGAGCAGCGCGATCAGCAGGCCTGCCCCGAGTCCGAACCACCAGTGCCTTCTACGGGCCCGGGGCGGCGGAGTCCGCGGAGGACGCCGCTTGGGCCGTCCTCCGTCGCGCTCCGCCACCGCCGCCAGGTTGAGGAACTCCTGGAGTGCCGTACTGCCCGACTCGTGGTCCCGGAGCACGGCTCGACGGGCCGCCTCCATCTTGATCTCCAGGAGTTTCCGCTCCACCTCGGTGTCCGAGATCTCCGCCTCGATCCGCGCGTCCAGCGCATCCCGGAAATCCTGGATCCGCGGTCCGACACCGCTGCCTTCCGGGCCGGAGCCTGGAGTGTGCGCGCCGATCGAGGTAAGGAGATCATGAATCGTCGCGGCGATGTGGTCATCGTCCCGGGTGCTCATCGTTCCTCCTTACTGCCGTGTCCTTCGACCGCAGCGTTGCTCTCCTGAAGAATTCGATCGAGATTCATTCTCGCCGACCGCAGATTGGAACGGACCGTCGCCGGGTTGTCACCGATGAGGTCGGCTATTTCGGTGGGGCTGAATCCGTCGATGTAATAGGCCATCACCTGGCGCTGCTTGTAGCCGAGTTTCGCCAGGAGAGCGAGGACGGATTGTTCTTCTTCCCGCGACGGGGATTCGGGGCCGGCCAGTTCCTCGCTCACGCCCCAGCCTCCCCTGAGGGCCCGGCTGGGGGCGTCCAGGTTCCGGACCGCGGAGCGCAGGAAGTGCCGCTCGGCCGCCGTACGGACCCACGCTCGCGGGTGTTCGATCTCGGCCCACTTTTCGAGCGCCTTGAGCATTGCGGTCTGTGCCGAGTCCTCCGCTTCCTCCTGTGAAGCGCCGATCCATCGAAGAAACCCGACCAGCTTCCGGTATTCCTGCCGGAAGAAGCTGTCGAAGTCGTCGCCACTCGGTTCCCGTCGACGCCCCACCGTGCATCCCTCCTCAATGGTCATGCACACCTGATGCAAAGGAGTGACATGACCAAGGGGCATCGTGCGATGCGGATGACGGCGTTCGGCCGTAAGTTCCGTAAACCGTGCGTCAGTTCGCGTTCTGGTCCGGTGGTGATCGGTTCGGAGGTGGTGTCGGAACGCGGACTGTTCGGTTTCGAACAGGCGCTGGAATTCTCGATATCGCGGAAGGGAGCCGGGCGCTCGGGGCGTACTCGACGCGATATCCGCCGCCAGTTCCGCGGCGAACCTCATGGCGTGCTGGCGCGGCGAACTGTCCATGGCCGGTTCCCTCCCCCCGTTCACTGCGTGCTCGGCTTCAGGCGGCTGTCGGGCGGCGCCGCCGGGTGGCACCGCCGCCGGCCGCTGCCGGGTGAGGCCGTCTGCCCGTTGCCTCCACACGTGAGTGGCATGGGGCACGCCGAACGTGCAGTGGTGACCGGACCTTTTTTGAAACACACAGCGTCCGGGCCCGAATTCGGGGAGTGACGGTGCTGGGCAAGCAGCGTCAGGAGGGGCTGGTCGGGGTGGAGTGACGGGGCCCGGACGCGGGCGCGGCCGCCGGGGTCGCAGACGCGCGCGTGGCCGCCGGGGTCGACTACGCGCGCGTGGAAGTCGGGGTCGGCGACGGGCGCGTGGCGTGGACGTCGGGGCCGGAGACGCCCGCATGGCTGCCGCGGTCGACCTCGCGCGCGTGGAAGTCGGGGCCGGCCCACCGGGCCCCTTCCGGAGGTCAGCCCACCCGGTAGCCGTTCTCCAGCTCCGCCGTGCCGGAGCCCTGCGTCAGGACGTCCAGGGCGGCCAGCACGCGGCGGCCGAGGGAGCCCGGCAGGTGGGCGGGGAGGTCCTCGCGCGGGACGAGGCGCCAGGACAGCAGCTCCTCCTCCTGGAGGCGGATCGCCTTGAGGTCGTCGGCCGTGAGGACTCCGCCGTCGTAGAGGTAGGCGACCAGCGGCGGGCGGGCCGTCCCGGGCACCCAGTCCACCGCCAGCAGGCGCCCGAGCTCGCGGTCCAGGCCGATCTCCTCCGCGGTCTCGCGGCGCGCACCCTGGCGCGGGGTCTCGCCCTGGTCGGACTCGATCGTGCCGCCCGGAAGCGCCCAGCCCTCCCGGTAGTTGGGCTCGACGAGCAGCACCCGTCCCTCGGCGTCACGGAAGAGGGCGGCGGCACCGGCGAGGATCCGGGGGAGGCCGGCGATGTACGTGGCGAAGTCCTGAATGGTCACCCTCGAAGGGTAACGAGCCCTCACGGAGGGTTCCGGCGGCGCAGCGGAGGCGCACCCCTCGGCCACGTTGCCCCCTCGGCCACGCTGCCCCCCTCACCCCTCACTCCCCCCTCACTCCCCCCTCACCCCTCCGCCCCCACCAACCGCACCGTCCGCTCCGCCAGTTCGCTGATGTGCACCCCGTCGAACCCGAACACCGCGCTGCGCACCCGGTCCTCCAGCGGCTCCGTCCACTGCGCCGGAATCGCCCCCGCACCGGTGAGCACCCCGGCCACCGAGCCCGCGGTGGCGCCGTTGGAGTCGGTGTCCAGGCCGCCCCGGACCGTCAGCGTGATGGAGCGGGTGAAGTCGCCGTCGCCGTACAGCAGTCCGGCGGTCAGGACGGCCGCGTTGGGGATCGTGTGGATCCAGCCGAGCCCCGCGGTCTCCTCCGCGACCGTCGTCAGGGTGTCCTCCCACGTCATCCGGGTGTCATGGAGGGACACCACCCGCCGTACGGTCCGGGCGAGCCGGCTGCTCGCGGGGATCACGGCGAGCGCCTGGTCCACGGCCTGCCGCACGGTGTCCACCGTGAACGCCGCCGAGATCAGCGCCGCCGCCCACATCGCCCCGTACACGCCGTTCCCGGTGTGCGAGAGCACCGCGTCCCGGCGGGCCAGCGCGGCGGCGCGCCGTGGGGCGCCGGGGCAGGTCCAGCCGTAGATGTCGGCACGGATGAGGGCTCCGATCCACTCCTGGCACGGGTTGTCGTACGTCGCCGTCAGCGGCGGTTTCAGCCCGTTGGCGAGGTTGCGGTAGGCAGCCCGCTCGGCGGTGAACGTCTGGAGGTACGGCAGCCTCAGCAGCCACAGATCGCCGACCTGCTCGGTGCTGAAGCCGAAGCCGTGGGTCTCCAGGAGGTCGAGGCCGAGGATGGCGTAGTCGACGTCGTCGTCACGGCAGCTGCCGTGGATGCGGCCGCGCACGCACTCGCGCCACTCGGGCCGCAGCTCGAAGCCGTCGCTGTCGCCGACGGGCTCGGGCAGGTAGTCGGTCAGGGGCAGGGCGGCGGCCTGCCGCAGATAACGGTCGATCCGGTCCCGCGTCCACAGGTCGCCCTGCTCGACCGGCTTGCCGAGCATGTTGCCGGCGATCCGGCCCAGCCAGCCCCCGAGGACGCGGTCGGCGAGCTCTGGCTCAGTGCCCACAGGGGTCATAGCTCCGGTTTACCCCATTCCGGAGAGTCGCACAGAGGGTTCGCAGGGCCTTCTCAGGGTCTGGGCGGTGCATGACGTCGGGGGCCGTCTCCGGTTAAGGTCGCAGCGGCGCGACTGGCCTTGACGTGCGCGAGGCCCGGAGAGCAAGGGGAAGACGTGACACAGCGCGTGCTCATCGCCGCGGACAAGTTCAAGGGCTCGCTGACGGCCGTGCAGGTCGCCGAGCGGGTGACGGCGGGGCTGCGCCGGGTCGTGCCGCACCTGGAGGTCGAGGCGCTGCCTGTCGCCGACGGCGGTGACGGCACGGTCGCCGCCGCGGTCGCGGCCGGTTTCGAGCGCCGGGAGGTGGCGGTCGCCGGGCCCCTCGGGCAGGAGATCACCGCCGCGTTCGCGGTCCGCGCGGAGACCGCCGTCGTCGAGATGGCCGAGGCCAGCGGTCTGCAACGGCTGCCCGCCGGCGTCTTCGCCCCGCTCACCGCGTCGACGTACGGCTCCGGAGAGCTGCTG
>NZ_JBHUXV010000174.1:0-15850 GCF_042669125.1 Streptomyces sp. NPDC057253
GGCTTTCACCCTGCTCGATGAGGGGCATGTGCGGGGCAAGCTGGTCATCCGGCCCTGACGGCCCGGGACCCCCCCCCGGGCTACCGGCCCGCTCGGGCCTCCGCCCGCCTGCGGCGGCGTTCGGCGCGGATCTCAGGGTCCGTGCTGGGCGCCGCCGCCAGCAGGTTCCGGGTGCAGGCGTGTCCGGGCTGCCGCACCACCTGCTCCGTGTCGCCCACCTCGACCAGTTCGCCGCCCTCCAGGACGGCGATCCGGTCCGACATGAAGCGGACGACGTCGATGTCGTGGCCGATGAACAGGTATCCGATGTCGTACTCCTCCTGCAGGTCGCGCAGAAGGTTGAGCACCTGCGCCTGCACGGAGACGTCCAGCGCGCTGACCGGCTCGTCGCACACCACCAGTCCCGGTCCGCACACCAGGGCGCGCGCGATCGCGATGCGCTGACGCTGACCACCGGAGAAGCTGCCGGGGTACTGCTGTTCCGTGCCGGCGGGCAGGCCCACCCGGCGCAGCAGGTCGACGCAGCGGGACCGTGCTTCCCGGCCCGGGACGCCCGCGGCCAGCAGTGGCTCGGCGAGCAGCCGGCCGATCGGCACGGCCGGGTTGAGCGAGCTGTAGGGGTCCTGGAACACCATCTGCACCGTGCGGGCCAGCCGCCTGCGGTCCCGGCGCGACGGCCGGGTGACGTCCTCGCCCTCGACGAGGATCTGTCCGTCCGCGACCGGCGTCAGACCTACCACGGCCCGGCCCAGCGTGGACTTGCCCGCGCCGGACTCGCCGAGCAGACCGACGGTCTCGCCGCGCCGGATCTCCAGGTCGATGCCGTGCACGACGCGTCGGCGGTGGCGCCCGATGCCGTAGTCGACCGAGAGGGAGCGCAGGGCCAGTACGGGGGTCTCTTCGGTCATGGGGATATCTCCCGGTGGGTGCTGGCCGTCCTGTGCGGCGGGGTGTCATCGGTGTCGGCCGTCCGACGTGGTGGGGCCTCGTGGGCGTGGTCCGTGGCCGACGCGGGTGAGGGGGCGTCAAGGGCCACCTCCCCGGGGCGCAGACACCTCACCGAGGCCAGTGGGGAGACGAGGGCCAGCGGTACCGGTTTCTCCCGGCAGGTGTCGGTGACGGCGTCGCAGCGGTCCGCGAACAGGCAGGAGGCGGGCCACTCCTCCGCGGGCGGGATACTGCCCGGGATGGCGGGCAGCCGCCGGGCCGTCGCCCCGGCACGGCTGGGCAGGGAGCGCAGCAGTGCCGCGGTGTAGGGGTGGCCGGGCGCGACCAGCAACTGCTCCACCGGGGCCTGCTCCACGATCTGGCCCGCGTACATCACCACGGCGCGCTCGCAGATCTCCGCGACGACACCCCAGTCGTGGGTGACCACGAGGACTGCCATACCGGTCTCGTCACGCAGGCTGCGCAGCAGGTCGAGGATCTCGGCCTGCACCGACACGTCCAGCGCGGTGGTCGGCTCGTCCGCGATCAGCAGTGTGGGATTTCCGGCGAGGGCACGGGCGATGGCGACGCGCTGGGCCATGCCGCCGGAGATCTGGTGCGGGTAGAGCCCCGCGACCCGCTCCGGATCGCGCAGCCGGACCAGTCGGAAGAGTTCCAGCATCCGATCGTGCGCGGCCTGGGCGTCGAGCCCGGTGCAGGCCCGGATCTTCGCGGTCACCAGCCTGCCGACCCTGGCCGTTGGGTCCAGGGCGGCCATCGGTTCCTGGGAGACGAACCCGATCTCACGTCCGCGCAGGGCGCGCCGGGGTTCCGCGGGCAGGTCGTCCACGCGCTTGCCGCCGAAGACGATCTCTCCGCCGGCCACGTGCCCGGTACCGCGCAGCAGGCCGATGACCGAACGGGCCACGGAGGTCTTGCCGCACCCCGACTCGCCGACCAGCCCGAGGATCTCACCGGAGGCCAGGGAGAACGTCACCTCCGAGGCGACGACGACATCCCGGCCCGACCGCTCGAAAGCGATCCGCAGATCGCGCACCGACAGCAGCGCGCCGGGATCGTGCGGCAGGCCCTCCGCGGTGGGGGCGTCCGCCGGTACGGGGAGCCGCTCCGCCCGGCGCGGGGCGGCGTGGGCCGGCCCGGCCCACGCCTCGACGCTCTCGTCGCGGACGGCGTCGCCCAGCAGACCGAGGGCGAGCACGGTCAGGCCCATGGTCGCGCCGGTCGCCGTGAGGATCCACGGGTTGCGGTTGACCACCGTCAGCGACTCGGCGATCAGCCCGCCCCAGGAGGGCTCGGGCGGGGGAGGACCGAATCCCAGGTAGGCCAGACCACCGGTCATCAGAATGCCCATGGCCAGGATGAGCGAGGCCTGCACCACGATCGGTCCGCGGACGCGCGGCAGCAGGTGGTGGGTGACGATACGGACCGTCCGCACACCGGAGACCCGCGCGGCGTCGATGTAGAGCTCGCCCCTGACGTCGACGGTCGCGCCGCGGATGATCCGCGCCGCGGGCGGCACGAGCAGCAGTCCGAGGGCCAGGTACGCGATCTCCAGGTTCTCCGCGAAGATGGACAGCACCACCAGCACGATGATCATCGTGGGTACGGCGAGCCCGAAGTCGACCAGACGCATCAGCACCTGGTCGGTGCGCCCTCCGGCGTACCCGGAGACCAGGCCGAGCGGGACGGCCACCGCCAGCGCAACCACGGCCACCTGCAGCGCGGCTGCGAACGCCGCGCCACCGCCGTACAGCAGCCGGGACAGCACGTCACGGCCGAGCTGGTCGGTGCCCAGCAGATGGTCGGCGGAGGGGCCCTGCAGCGCGCTGGACAGGTCGCCGGAGAGCGGGTCGGAGGGCGCCCAGAGGCCGGCTCCCAGGCAGGCGACGACGATGACGCAGAGGACCGCGGCGCTCGCGAGGCCCACGGGGCGTGACAGGACGCGCAGCGCGAGCGGGCGTCGTCGGCCGGGCCGCGAGGGCGGTGCGGCGGTTTCGGCCGGTGCGGCGGACTCGGTCGGAGTGGTCATCGGGTCCTCACCTTCGGGTTGAGCCACCCGTACGCCAGGTCGACCAACAGGTTCACCAGCACCACGCCGATGCAGAAGTAGGTGGTGACCCCGAGGACGAGTGGGATGTCGTGGGACTCGGTCGAGGTCACGGCGGTCCGGCCGAGACCCGGCATCGCGAAGACGGTCTCGACGAACACGGCACCGCCGAGCATCGCGACGAAGAAGACCCCGATCGCGGTCAGCACCGGGAGGGCCGCGTTGCGCAGCGCGTGCCGGTAGGTGATCCGGCGCTCGGACCAGCCGTCGGCGCGCAGCGCGTCGATGTACTCCCTCGACAGGACGTCGAGCATCGCGTCCCGGGTCTGCTTGGCGATGAGGGTGATGCCGCCGACCGCCAGCGTCGTCACGGGCAGGACCAGCGAGTTGATCCAGCCGCCGGGGTCGGTGGCGAAGGGCACGTATCCCGTCGCGGGGAACAGCGGGATCGACACGGCGAACGCCGAGACCAGCAGGATGCCGAGCCAGAAGTTCGGTATCGCGAAGCCCAGCATCGCCACCGCGTCGACGAGCCGCCGGGTGCGTCGGCCCCGGCTCGCGCTGAGTACCCCCAGGGCGACCCCGATCGCGCCGCTGACCAGGGTCGACAGCACGGCGAGCACCAGCGTGACGGGAAGCCGCTCGTTGAGCTGGGCCAGCACGTCCTGCTTGGTGAGGATCGACCGGCCGAAGTCACCGCGTACGGCACCGGAGAGCCAGTCCCCGTACTGCGCGTACCAGGGCTGGTCCAGGCCGAGCGTGGCGCGCAGCGCGTCGACCTGCTCCTGAGAGGCGTTCGCCCCCAGCAGAGTGCGGGCGACGTCGCCGGGAGCGAGCGCCAGCAGCAGGAAGGTCAGCAGCGTCGTGCCGAGCAGGAGAGGCACCGCCAGTGCCAGCCGTCGACCTATCAGACCGAGCACGTCGCACCTCGTCCCGGTACCCGGCCGAACAGGGACAACTGGTGGAATGCGCAATTCGAAGTGGGTGACATTTTTGTCCTTCTCCGGGTCCGGGAATTCCAGAAAGGTGCGCTCGGAAATGTGACAGGATGCGCGGGAATTCCGGTGGTATTTGTCCCGGCAAGGGCCGTTCTTGCCGTCGGTTCACTGTATCCACCGACGTGAGGGCGGAGAACCCCTAGTGAGAGGGAGGGGCCGCCTTGTCGAGGATGGGTGGTATCCGTGCCGGAAATAGAGCGAAGTGAATCGTGCGGTGCGCGGAAATCATCCCGTTGGGCGGTGTGTATTCGCGATGCTTCGCCGGTGTCTCGCCGCCCGGCAGAGGCGGCCGGCAGAGGCGGCCGGCCGCAGGACACCATGGGAGATCCCGCCTCCGGCGGGCAGGTGCGCGGGGGACCTCAGAACAGCCCCCGGTCCACGAGGGTGCTCGAAATGTCCACGGCGGTCAGTCGACGGGGCATCAGTCCACGGCGGTCAGTCGACGGGGCATCAGTCCACGGCGGTCAGTCGACGGGGCATCAGTCCACGGCGGTCAGCCGACGGGGGCATCAGTCCACGACGGTCACCCGACGGGGCATCAGTTCACAGCGGTCAGCCGGGGCGGCAAGATCCGGCCGGGGCCGCTCGCCGTGGCGTCGACCTTCCGCAGCTCCGGTTCGTCCGCCTTGCGCAGCTCCGGTTCGTCCAGGGAGGCGCCCACCCGGTGTACCGTCTCGCGCAGCCAGCGGTGGGCGGGGTCGGAGTGCCGGTTGGGGTGCCAGTGCATGGCCTCGACCAGCGGAACGTCCGGGAACGGCGGCGGTACGGCGACACAGCGGGCGAAGCGCTGGTAGCGGCGGGCGAGCCGTTCCGGTACCAGGGCGACCATGTCGGTGCCGCTGACCAGGAACGGCAGGACGCTGAAGCCGGGGGTGCTGACCTGTACCTTCGGAATGATGCCGAGGGTTTCCAGCTGCCGGTCGGCGGGGGTGAGACTCTTGCCGAACGCGGATGCCGCGTGCGGCATCTCCGCCAGGTCGCGCAGTGTTAGCCGGCCGTCCACCAGCCGGGGGTTGTCAGGGTCGACGATGCAGACGAACCGGTCGTGCATGACGGCCTCGCTGACGCCCGGCAACCGGTAGCCGAGGGGGGCGATCATGAAGTCGTGGCAGCGCAGGTGGGTCTCGGTCTCCGGCTGGCCGTGCACGAGAGGGTGAAAGTCGATGCGGACCCCTGGTGCGTCCTCCGCCATGACCCGGAGCAGTGGCTCCACCAGCACCGTCATCATGTAGTCGGACATCACGGCGGAGAAACGCTGCTGGCTTTGCCGGGGATCGAAATGCCGCGTGAGGGACAGTGCCTCCTCGGCCTTGTGCAGGGAGGCGTGCACGATGGGGAGGAGCCGTTCGGCGAGCGGGGTGAGTTCGTAGTCGCGGCCGACCCTTACGAGGAGCTCGTCGTTGAAGTGGCGGCGCAGCCGGGCCAGCGAGCCGCTCATCGCGGACTGGCTGGTGTTCAGGCGCACACCGGCGTGGGTGACGTTCTTCTCCTCAAGAAGTGCTTCCAGCGCCACCAGAAGGTTTAGGTCGATCGCTCCGAGACCCATGCGTGCAATCCCTCCGGCCGCGTCTTTGAAGCTTGCTCGTAACCGGAGCGTAACGAGGCATTCCGTCCCTGGATAGGCGTGGGAGGAAACTCACAGGGATCCGATGGCAACCATCGGATCCCTGGATACGTGCAGGAAGAGGCGGGTGGAGCGGTGTTATGGCCGCGGCGTGCGACCGCGCTTGCGGGCCCGCGGGAGGTAGACCTCCGTGCGGCCGGGCACGACCCGGTTGTGCAGTGTGCCCAGCCGCTCGACGGTCAGTGCCACTTCGTCCCCGGCCTTCAGCGGTGGCGGGGTGCGCTCGCCGAGACGGCCCCAGAACTCCGCCAGCGAGCCCCAGCCGCAGGTGCCCGAGCCGAGAACGTCACCGGGGAGCACCCAGGCGTCCCGGGTCGCGTAGGCGGTCATCTCCTCGAAGGTCCAGGAGACGTTGGCGAGGGTGTCCCGCCCGATCAGCTCCCCGTTCAGGGTGACGGTCATCTCCAGGTCGAGGAAGCCGTCCGCGTCCCGGCGGTCCTCCACCTCGTCGGCGGTGACCAGATGGGGGCCGAGCGTGTTGGCGAAGTCCTTGCCCTTGGAGAAGCCGAGGCCCAGGTTCTTCTCCGGCTTCTGCAGGTCGCGGGCCGACCAGTCGTTGAAGACCAGGTAGCCGACGATGTGCTCGCGTGCCTGTGCGGGCGTGAGGTCGCGGCCGGCACGCCCGATGACCGCGCCCACCTCCAGTTCGAAGTCGAGCACGGAGCAGCCCGCCGGTACCGGCACGTCGTCGTGCGCCCCGTACGCCTCGTGGGGGTTGGTGAAGTAGAAGTTGGGCGCCCGGTACCACTCCTCGGGCACGTGCTCCAGCCCGTCCAGCGCTTTCGAAACGCCCTCGATGTGCGCCTCGAAGCCCACGAAGTCACGGATGGAGGGAGGCTTCAGCGGGGGCAGGAGCCGTATCTGCTCCACCGCGAGGTCGCTGGGCCGGCGCAGGGCCTCGGCTCCGGCCGCGTGCAGCGCCTCCTGCTCGATCAGGGCCAGGACGGTCACTCCCGGCGGGAGCGGGTGGATCACACCGTCCCGCACCACGCCGGCGCGCTCCCCGTCCTCGTACTCGAATGTCGCGAAACGCATCGCTCACCTCTCCCAGTGGTTGGTGTTCGTGACCGTCCCGGCGCTGAGGTAGCCCGCGAACAGGCCCTTCGGGTCGCGCACGGACCTGATCTCCTGCAGCCGCCGCCACTGCTGCTCGCCCATGAACCTGGCCTGCCGGGCCGTGAAGTCGGAGTCACCGAGGTACTGGCCGGCGGTCACGGGCTGCATCGCCGCCATCGCCCCGTCCAGCCAGGACCGCAGTTCGGCGTCCCGGCCGGGCTCGTCATGGACGACGTAGGTGGCGCAGTAGATCTCGGACTGCAACGAGAAGGCCATGTCGGGAAGGTCGCGCAGGGGCGCCATGGAGAACCAGATCGTGAAGGTCCGCCGGGTGGGATGCTCGGTGAACGCCCTGCGGATCGCCGGGACGACCTCCTCGGCCGGGCCGGTCAGCCAGGCGTTGTCGACCAGGTAGCGGTAGCCTTCCGGGTTCGCCGCGCGCTGGATGTCCATCTGCTGTGCGAGCGTGGTCGGCTCCGCCTCTACGCGGAACAGGGCCCGGTCGGCGTACGGGTTGGCGTGCAGCGGGGCCAGGGCCGCGGCGGCCTGCTCGGGCGTGTCCGTCATCGACACGCCCGTCACCAGCAGGACGGGCTCGTCGAAGCCCGGCGGGGTCTGGGTGACCGCGACGATCTCCACCAGGTCCGAGACCGTGTGGTGCGTGCCGTGCAGCCAGATCATGACCTCGTCGAAGAGGTCGAGCGGGTAGGCGTGGACGGTGTGCGCCAGATGCCGTGGCAGGGGACGTGTGCGCAGGTGGAAGCGGGTGACGACGCCGAAGAAGCCGGGGCCCGCGCCGCGTGCCGCCCAGAACAGGTCGCTGTGGTGCGTCTCGTCGGCGCGGACCAGCTCGCCCTCGGCCGTGACGACGTCGATCGCGAGGATGTTCTCGGCCGCCCAGCCCCAGCCGCGCGCGTTCCAGCCCTGACCGCCCTGGAGCAGGAAGCCGCCGATCCCGACGGAGGGGCAGTGCCCGCCGTTGAAGAAGCGGCCGAACTCGCTCAGGTACGGGTTGAGTTCGTCGCCGCCCTTGACGCTGGGGGTGGCGGTCACGATCCCCGTCTCCGGGGTGTACGCCATCTCGCGAAAGTCTCCGAGATCGATCAGCAGGGCGTCCCGGCGCACGGACCAGGCGGCCCAGCTGTGCCCGCCGGAGCGGACGGCGACCTGCCAACCCTGCTCCACGGCGAGCCGGACGCCCTCGACGACGTCCTCCTCGGTCGCGGCCCGCAACACGGCGGCGGGCCTGCGGTCCGCGGGACGGCGTGCGTTGAAGACCCGTCCGACGCACGCCTCCTCGAAGTCCTCGGAGCCTGGGAGGTGGAGAGTTCCGGAGAACCGGTTGCTGTTCATGTACCCACTCATTTGATCGCGATCGGGTTGACGGGGGCGCCCACCGCACCGGTCACCGGCAGAGGCGCCGCGACCAGCAGGAACTCGTAGACGCCATCGGCCGCGCAGTCCTCGGCCAGGATCTCCGGATCCCACATCTCGCCCAGCGGCAGGCCCATGTTGGGGATGGCGATCTGATGCAGCGGGGACATGGCCGGTTCGGCGAATTCGTAGGGCCGTACCTCCAGACCCCAGGTGTCGGAGGCGATCGCCGCGATCTCCGTGCGGTGCATCCAGCCCAGCGTGGTGAACGACAGCCCCGGCGCGTCACCGGCGGCGTAGCCACCCCACTCGCCGAGCCGCCGTACACGGCCCAGCTGGCCGGTGCGGACCAGGACCAGGTCGCCGCGGCGGACACCCGAGGTGGCGCCCTGCGCCTCGATCGTGGCCCGCAGATGTTCCTCCAGGATGGGGAAACCGTCGGGGAGTTCCCCGTGCTCGTCCCCGACCGCACGGCCGACGTCCAGGAGGACACCGCGTCCCGTGAACGCGTCCGCCATGTGCTCGATGCCGGTGACCGAGTCGCCGTCGCCGTTCACGACCGTGCACGGACGGCCGTTCCAGGCCAGCTTGTTGTCGAAGATGTGGCCGAGGCCGTCCCACTGGGTGGAGGCCTGCAGGGGCATCACCACGTGGTCGTCGGCGCCGCCGAAGCCATGCGGAAAGCCCTGGGTGCCGGCGGCCGCGTCGGAGCCGGTGTCCTTCATGTAGTGCACGGGGTTGATCCGGCCGCGGAAACCGCGCTGCGGGCCCGACTCGTTGAACTCCTGGGCCAGTGAGAAGGCCCGCCCGCGCCGGACCAGGCTCGCCGCGTGGGCCCGGATCGCGGCGTCGATGAAGTTGAGGGTGCCGAGCACGTCGTCCTCGCCCCAGCGGCCCCAGTTCCGGTAGGCGGATCGGGCCTTGGCGAGCTCTTCCTCGATGGGACCGAGGGACGTCGAGGTCACTGGACACGTCCTTTCAGCAGCAGGTCCAGGGCGTTGCCGCCGGCGACGGCCGCTCGGTCGGCGGGGGCGAGCCCGGCGGCGTCGAGTCGGGCCACGGGGTCGGTCACCCCCATGTCGAAGGGGTAGTCCGTGCCGAGCACGACCCGGTCCGCGCCCACCTCCTCGACCAGGTGGCGCAGGGCGCGCGGGGTGTACACGAGCGCGTCGAACCACATGCGCCGAAGGTACGTGCTGGGCGGTTCGAGGCAGCCGCGTGCGTCCTCGCGGACCTGCCAGGCGTGGTCGGAGCGGCCCATGTACGTCGGCAGATAGCCGCCGCCGTGGGCGGCCACCAGCTTCAGGCGCGGGAAGCGGTCCAGGACCCCGGTGAAGACGAGATGCGAGAGGGCGACCGTGGTCTCCACCGGCTGGCCGACGGTGTTGCCGAGGTACCGCGTCGCCAGGCGCGGGCCGAGCGAGCAGCCCCAGGGGTGGACGAAGACCACCGCGCCCAGTTCCTCCGCCTTTCTCCAGACGTCGTCGTGCGCCGGGTCGGCCAGCTCCCGGCCGTCGACGGTGGTGGACACGCTGATCCCGTACAGGCCCTGGTCGGTGACGGCCCTGTCCAGCAGGGCCACCGCGAGGTCCGGGTGCTGGAGGGGAACGGTACCCAGGCCGTACAGCCGTTCCGGGGCGGCGGCGCAGTGCTCGGCCACGGCCTCGTTGACGGCGCGGGCGAGGTCGGTCGCCAGGTCCAGGCCGGCCCAGTAGTGGTGCATCGGCATCGGACCGACCACCTGGATGTCGACGCCCATCGCGTCCAGACCGGCGAGCCGGACCGAGACATCGGTCAACTTGCCTGCCACTGACTGGAGTTGATGACGGTTCGCGGTCAGTGACTCGACGGAGTGGGCCCGCTGCTCGGCCGCCAGCTCGGCGCTGAACCCCGGGGTGCCCGCTACGAGCGCGTCGGCGGCCGGGACGGCGAGATGACCGTGGAAGTCCACGACGGGCGCGCTCATACCGCTGCCGTCAGCGAGCCGAGCGTGTCCGACATGATGCGGGCCGGGTCGGCGCCGGGCGTGCCGGGATGGATCTCCCATTCGGCCAGTTGGAGCGAGTTCTCCAGCACCATCCGCACCCGCGGCAGTCGCCTCCCCATGAACGTCTCCAGCGCCTTGCCCACCGGTTCCTCGCCCGTGAGCAGCTCCGCGAGGAGCACCGCGTCCTCCGCACACATCGCGGCGCCCTGCGCGATCAGCGGCGGGCAGGCGTGCGCCGCGTCGCCGATGACGATCGCCCGGCCCCTGTGCCACGCCCCGTCGACGAGCACTGTCTCGATCCACCGGTAGTCGACCGCCGTGTCCTCGGGCAGGTCGGCCACGATTCTGCCCCAGGTGCCGCCGTACCCGGCGCCGCGCTCGCGCAGCAGGGAGAGCGGGGCGCGGGGCCCGATCAGCGAGGCGTCGAGGTTCTCGTCGAGAAGGTAGGCGTAGCACTGGTCCGGGGAGATCGGGCTGTAGCCGGCCTTGTAGCGCGGGCCGCCGTAGTACACCTCGGCGCAGTCCATCTCGGCGGGCCGTCGCGCCACGACCCGGAAGATCGACATCCCCACGGGGCGCGGCACGGTGTCGATTCCGATCATGGCGCGCATGGCGCTGTTGATGCCGTCCGCGCCCACCACCAGGTCGTAGCGGCCGGTGGAGCGGTCGGTGAAGGTGACGTCGACGTGGTCGGCGGCCTGGTCGAGGCGGTCCACGCTCAGGCCCAGACGGACGTCGACCCCGTGTGCGTGGACCGCGTCGCAGAGCGCGTCCTGAAGATCGGCACGCAGGGCACCCGCCGTGGCCGGCAGCTCGGGGCCCCCGGTGTGCGGGGTGTCCAGCTGGGTGATCAACGTGCCGTCGGCACTGCGCAACCGCATGATGTCGAACGGCACGGCCCGTGCGAGCACCCGGTCCAGCACCCCCACCGAACGCAGGGCTTTGAGGGCGTTGCCCTGAATGGTGATGCCATGGCCCACACCGAACCACTGGGGCGAGATCTCGACGAGCTCGACATCGGCGCCGCGCTGGGCGAGCGCGAGGGACAGCACGCTTCCGGTGATGCCGCCGCCGACGACGAGCACCTTCTGTACAGGCATGGGCGATCCTTGTGAAACGTAGGGGCAGACGGGCGGCCGGGCTCTGTTCATGCCGGGGGCGGGGTCCCGGCCCCCCGCCGCGGTCCGAGCTCGTGGAAGTGCTCGACGCGGGGCGGCGCGGCGAAGAACGGGCCGACCAGGGACCGCCAGCGTCCGAAGCGATCGGACTCGCGGAAGCCGACGGTGTGTGCCTCGACCGAGTCCCAGCCGACCAGCAGCAGAAAGGTCCCGGGGCGCTCCTCGCCGCGCAGCAGCTCGGCCCAGCGGAATCCGTCGGCCTCGGCAAGTACCTCGCGGGCCACTTCGAAGACCTTCTCGAACTCCGCTTCGCGGCCGGCCTCGACAGTCAGCTCCGCATGCTCGACGACCACGGTGTCTCTCCCTCGCGATAGGTCGGTGGGTGGGGCTTCGAGCCTGATCGGGGGCCCTGTGCACGGTCAATGGATCGAGGCATCGGCATGAGGGACCCCATGCATCCGGTACGGCGATGGAGGCCGGCTCAGGTCCGCACGGGGCCGCGGGCGCCGGTGATGGCAGGCATCGCGAACGGCCATTTCCGCCGTCCGCCCCCGGTGCCTAGCGTCGGAGTCAAGCCCCCAGCCGTACGAGGAGAGCCGCCCGTGTCCGATCAGCTGCCCACCCACGCCGGACCGTTCGCGCTCGGCACCTTCACGGCCGACGAGGCCCCCGGTGCCTTCACGGCCCACGAGACCGTCGGCGCCTTCCCCGGCCTGGTCGCCGGGGCGCGCGTGCGTGACCTGTCCGACCTGGTGCCGACCGTCCGCGCGCTCGTCGAGCGCTGGGACGCCTGGCTGCCCCGCCTCCACGAGCTGGCCCGGTCCACGGGCGGTGACTGGCACGAGCTGGCCGGACTGCGCGTGCTGCCCCCGCTGGAGCCGGGCCAGATCCTGCAGAGCGGCGCCAACTACCGCAAGCACGTGGTCGACCTGGTGGCCGCCGAGAAGGAGAGCGTGCACGGCGCGACCCCCGAGGAGGCACGGGCCGACGCGGAGAAGATGATGGACGAGCGGGTTCGCAACGGCGTCCCGTACGTCTTCCTCGGCTCGACCCGGGCGCTGTGCGGCCCGTACGACGACATCGTGCTCCCGGCGCTCGGCGAGCAGCACGACTGGGAGCTCGAACTCGCCCTCGTCATCGGCAAGCCGGGCAGGGACATCCCGGTCGAGGCGGCGATGGACCACGTCGCCGGCTACACCATCAGCAACGACCTCACCACCCGCGACCGGCTCTACCGGCCGGACCTGAAGGCGATCGGCACCGACTGGTTCACGGCCAAGAACGCCGACACCTTCCTGCCCACCGGCCCCTTCCTCGTGCCGGCCGCCTTCGTCGGCGACCCGGACGACCTGCGGATCACTCTGCGCCACAACGGGGTCGTCCGGCAGGACGAGTCGACCAAGGACATGATCTTCGACATCCCGCGCCTGATCGCGTACGTCTCCACGACCACCACCCTGCGGCCCGGCGACCTGCTCCTCACGGGCTCCCCGGCGGGCAACGGCGCGCACTGGGGTGTCTTCTTGCGGCCCGGGGACGTCGTGGAGGCGGAGATCCCCGGCCTGGGCCACCAGCGCAACACCGTCAGGAGCCACGCATGAGCACTCTGAACACCCCGGACTCCACCTTCCAGCCCATCTCCCACCTGCGCCATGTCGACCTGGCCGTGCCGGACTTCGAGCGGCAGCGCTCCTTCTACGGCACCACCTGGGGCCTGACCGAGGTCGCGAACGACAGGGGGGTCGCGTTCTTCGCGGCGGAGGGCAGCCCCGAGCAGTACGTCGTCCGCGTCCGCGAGGACGAGCGCAAGCGCATGGACCTCGTCGCCTTCGGTGCCGTCTCGTCCGCCGCCGTGGACGAACTTGCGCTGCGGCTGGCCCGGGCCGGGGTGCGACCCGTCCACGACCCGAAGGCGTTGGACACCCCGGGCGGTGGCTACGGCTTCCGCTTCTTCGACCCCGACGGCCGCGTCGTCGAGGTGTCGGCCGACGTCGCCACCCGCGCCCACCGGAAGGTCGAGGAGCGCGAGGCCGTGCCCGTACGGCTGTCGCACTGCGTGGTCAACTCCCAGGACCCCGAGGGCCTCAGGGACTTCTACGTCCGGCACCTCGGTTTCCGGCTCACCGACACCCTGTACTCGGCCCACTTGGGCGACCTCATGTACTTCCTGCGGTGCAGCCCCCTCCACCACTCCTTCGCCATCGCTCGCGGACCCCATGTCTCCCTGCACCACGCCTCGTTCGAGATGCGAGGCGTCGAGGAGTACATGCGCGGCACGGGGCGCGCGCTGCGCGCGGGGACCCGGCTCACCTGGGGGCCCGGCCGTCATCTGGCCGGCGACAACACCTTCTCGTACTTCCACGACCCGCACGGCAACACCGTCGAGTACACCACCGAACTCGCCGTCCTCGAAGAGGACCTGTGGCATCCCGGTCGGCACGACGTCGACGACCCGATCACCCAGGACCAGTGGGGCACCGCCGACCCGATGAGCGAGTCGGTTGCCAAGGAGCAGTTCAACGATCCCGACGTGCTCTTCGAAGCGCCGCCTGTCTGAGCCCGCATCCAACCCGCTTGAGAAAGGCCGCAGTTGTGGCAGAGATCCTGAAGCACGCCGTTCCGAAGTCCGAGGTCACCGCCTCCCTCGACCAGGTACGTGAGACCGTGTCCGGCGTCATCGCGGACATCCGCGAGCGCGGTGACGCGGCCGTGCGCGAGTACTCCGAAAAGTTCGACAACTGGAGCCCCGACTCTTTCCGGCTCTCCGGCGAAGAGGTCGAGAAGATCGTCGCGTCGGTGCCGGAGCAGGTCATCGACGACATCCGCTTCGTGCAGGAGCAGGTCCGCTCCTTCGCCCGGCAACAGCTGGCCTCCATGCGGGAGTTCGAGGTGGAGACACTGCCGGGCGTCCGGCTCGGGCAGAAGCACATCCCCGTGCAGGCCGCCGGCGCCTACATCCCGGGCGGTCGATACCCTCTCACCGCCTCCGCCCACATGACGATCGTCACCGCCAAGGTCGCGGGCGTGCCGCGGGTCGTCGCCTGCACACCGCCGATTCGCGGAGAGATCCCCGCCGCGACCGTCGCCGCCATGCACCTCGCGGGCGCGGACGAGATCTGGCTGCTCGGCGGGGTGCAGGCGGTGGCCGCGATGGCCGTGGGGACCGACACCATGAAGCCCGTCAACCTGATTGCCGGGCCCGGCAACGCCTACGTCGCGGAGGCCAAGCGCCAACTCTTCGGCGAGATAGGCATCGACCTGTTCGCCGGCCCCACCGAGATCCTCGTGCTCGCCGACGACCATGCCGACCCCTTCGTCTGCGCGGTCGACCTGCTCTCCCAAGCTGAGCACGGACCCGACTCCCCGGCCGTCCTCATCACCACCTCCCGCGAGGTCGCCGAGAAGACCATCGCCGAGGTCGAGCGGATCCTGCCCGGCCTGCCCACCCGCGACTTCGCGGCACCCGCCTGGCGGGACCACGGACAGGTGCACATCGTGGACTCGATCGACGAACTGTACGCACTCGCCAACGAGTTCGCCTTCGAGCACGTCGAGGTGCTCATGGAAGCACCCCGCCTCGCTCTGGAGCGCATGACCCAGTACGGCGCGCTGTTCCTCGGCGAGGGCACGTGTGTCTCCTTCGGCGACAAGGTCATCGGCACCAACCATGTGCTGCCCACCCGGGGCGCCGCCCGCTACACGGGCGGCCTCTGGGTCGGCAAGTACCTCAAGACGGTCACCTACCAGGAGGTCACCGACACCGGTTCGCAGGCACTCCTCGGCCGACTGTGCGGGCGGGCGTCGCGTGTGGAGCTGTTCGAGGGACACGCCCGCTCCGGTGACGTACGCGCCGCGAAGGCCGCGGGCGACGAACTGCCGTGGAACACCGCATGAGCCTCGACGGGCGTACGGCACTCGTCACCGGCGGGGGAGGACCGCTCGGGGGTGCCTGCGCACTCGCCCTGTCCCGAGCGGGAGCGCGGATGATCCTCGTCGGCCGCGACCGGCGGGCGCTCGACGACGCGGCGACCCGTGTCGACAAGGAGGGCGGTGAGACCCGTACGGCGTTGTGCGACGTCTCCGACCCGGAATCGGTGCGCGCCCTCGCCGCCGAACTGGCCGACGAGGACGTCTCGTTGCTCGTCAACAACGCGGGTGTCGCAGGCCCTGTCCGCCCCCTCGTCGACATCCGGCCGGATGAGTGGGACGACGTGTTCGCCGTCAACGTGCGCGGGGTGTACCTGATGTGCCGGGCGTTCCTGCCGCCGATGGTCGCGGCCGGCCGGGGTGACGTCGTCAACGTCTCCTCCGTCAGCGGTAAGCGGCCGCTACTCAACCGCACCCCGTACACCGCCTCCAAGATGGCCCTGCTCGGTCTCACCCGCACCCTCGCCGGGGAGGTCGGTCCTCGGGGGGTCGCGGTCAACTCCCTGTCCCCCGGCCCGGTCCGAGGGCGCCGGATGGACCGCAATTTCCGTCTCACCGCCGAACTCACCGGCTCCACGCTCGAGGAGGCCGAGCGGGACTTTGTCTCCCGTGCGGCCCTCGGCCGGCTCGTCGAGGAGGGCGAGGTGGCACAGGCGCTCGTGGCGATGCTGGCCATGCCCGGACTGTGCGGCGCCGACATCGACCTGTCGGCGGGGATGATCGCACCGGCGTAGCGGCGGGCACGTCGGCGGGGCGGACGGACCACCGGGT
>NZ_JBHUXV010000175.1:0-15621 GCF_042669125.1 Streptomyces sp. NPDC057253
CCGAACCCGCACCCGAACCCTCACACCCCCACCGAACCGCAACAGGCCGCCGCAACTGCGCAAAACCGCCCGCCCCCACCCACCCCGCAGACAAACAACCGCCCCACCGCCGGAGGCAACCGTGCAGGACGACATCACAGCCCGCGCCCACACCTGGCTCACCGAGGACCCCGACCCCGACACCCGCGAAGAGCTCGCCCGGCTCATCGAGGCCCAAGACGTCAAGGAACTCGAAGCCCGCTTCAGCGGCACCCTCCAGTTCGGCACCGCCGGCCTGCGAGGCGAACTCGGCGCGGGCCCCATGCGCATGAACCGCACGGTCGTCATCCGAGCCGCCGCCGGCCTCGCCGCGTACCTCAAGAAGCACGGCCACGAAGGCGGCCTGGTCGTCATCGGCTACGACGCCCGCCACAAGTCGAAGGACTTCGCGCGGGACACCGCCGCCGTCATGACCGGCGCCGGCCTCACCGCGGCCGTCCTCCCCCGCCCCCTCCCCACCCCCGTCCTGGCGTACGCCATAAGGCACCTGGGCGCGGTCGCCGGCGTGGAGGTCACCGCCAGCCACAACCCGCCCCGCGACAACGGCTACAAGGTCTACCTCGGCGACGGCTCCCAGATCGTCCCGCCCGCCGACGCGGAGATCGCCGCGGAGATCGAGGCGATCGGGTCCCTCCATAACGTCCCCCGCCCCGACTCCGGCTGGGAGACCCTCGACGACGCGGTCCTCGACGCCTACCTCGCCCGCACCGACGCCGTCCTCGCCGCCGGCTCCCCCCGCACCGCCCGTACCGTCTACACGGCGATGCACGGCGTCGGCAAGGACACCCTCCTCGCCGCCTTCGCCCGTGCGGGCTTCCCGACCCCCGACCTGGTCGCGGAACAGGCCGACCCGGACCCCGACTTCCCGACCGTCGCCTTCCCCAACCCGGAAGAGCCCGGCGCCATGGACCTGGCCTTCGCGAAGGCCCGCGAGACCGACCCCGACCTGATCATCGCGAACGACCCCGACGCCGACCGCTGCGCCGTGGCCGTCAAGGACAACCGCACCGAGGACAACGGCACCAAGGACAACCGCACCTGGCGCATGCTGAGCGGCGACGAGGTCGGCTCCCTCCTCGCCACCCACCTGGTGACCCGCGGAGCACAGGGCACCTTCGCCGAGTCGATCGTCTCGTCCTCCCTCCTCGGCCGGATCGCCGAGAAGGCGGGCCTCCCCTACGAGGAGACCCTCACCGGCTTCAAGTGGATCGCCCGCGTGGAGGGCCTGCGCTACGGCTACGAGGAGGCCCTCGGCTACTGCGTGGACCCCGAGGGCGTCAGGGACAAGGACGGCATCACCGCGGCCCTCCTCATCACGGAGCTCGCCTCCGAGCTGAAGGAGCGGAACCGCACGCTGACCGACCTGCTCGACGACATCGCCGTGGACCACGGTCTGCACGCCACGGACCAGCTCGCGGTCCGGGTGGAGGACCTGTCGATCATCGCCAGGGCGATGGAGCGGCTCCGCGAGCACCCGCCGACCGAGCTCGCGGGCCTGCCCGTCACCAACGCGGAGGATCTCACCCGCGGCACGGACCGGCTCCCGCCCACCGACGGCCTGCGCTACACCCTCACCGGCGCCCGGGTCGTCGTCCGCCCGAGCGGCACCGAGCCGAAGCTCAAGTGCTACCTGGAGGTGGTGATCCCGGTGGCCGGCCACGCGGACCTCCCGACGGCCCGCACCAGGGCGACCGACCTCCTGGCCGCCATCAAGCGGGACCTGTCGGCGGCAGCCGGAATCTGACGCCGCCCGGCACCCGAACCGAGGGGCGGCCCCCGTCCGGGCCGCCCCTCACCCACGTCCTCAACGCGCGGTGCGCGCCACCGTGAACCGGTCCACCTCCGCCCCCGTCGCCGCCAGCGCCCGCACGGTCAGCGTCGCCGTCCGCCCCGCCCGCGCCGGCTCCACGTCGACGCGGATGAACGAGTACCCGGTGTACCGCACCCGCGACCAGTCCACGCTCTCGGTGACCTTGCCCCCCGCACCCGTGAAGTACGTCGGCACCGCCCCGACCTCGTCCTCCTGCCCCTCGTAGCTGTCGGCCACGGGAAAGCTGTAGACGCTCTCCCCACCCGCGCCCGCGGTCACGTAGACGACACCACCCCGGGCCGGCTCATGCGTCCCCCCGATGGGCAGCTCCCGCACGGCCTTGTCCCGCACCACCGGATCCGTGCGCTCGTACACGTGGTTGTGCCCGTTGACCACGAGATCCACCTGGTGCTTCTCGTACAGCGGCACCCACTGCTCCCGCACCCCGCCCTCGGAGGCGTGCGAGCTGGTGGTGGAGTAGGCACAGTGGTGATGGAACACCACGATGAAGTCGATCCCGGGAGTCCTCCGCAGCTCCCCCAGCCGCCGGTCCAGCCACGCGGTCTGCTTCCCGTCCGTGTAACCGCGGTTCGCGGGGATCTCGTACGACACGTCATTGGCGTCGACCGAGACGACGGCCACGTTCCCGTGCACGAACGAGTACACACCCGGCGCCTTCTCCGGGTCGAAGCCGTTGCCGGGGAGCGTGAAGCGGGCCTCGTTGCCGCCGTAGCCGTTGGGCGAGTACCAGGCCTCCATGTCGTGGTTGCCGAACGCCACCATCCACGGCACCCGGCTCGCCGTCGGTTCGATCTGGGCGAGGAACTGGTCCCACTGCCGGGCGTCGTAGTTGCTGCTGTCGGCGGGCAGCCCGTGCCCGGCCTCCTCGGCGTAGCAGATGTCCCCGGCGTGCAGATGGAAGGCCGGGTTCTGGGCCTGCACGAGGGCGTTGAGGCCGATGGCGGTGTAGCTGGGGTTCTGGTCACCGAAGGCCGTGAAGGCGAAGGGCCGCCGGCTGTGCGCGTCCGGGGCGGTGGTGAAGGAGTAGACGGTGTGCGCGGCACCGGGGCGGGCCGGGTCGAAGCCGTCGTGCCCGACCCCGTAGTAGTACGTCGTCCCGGGCCGCAGGTTGTCCAGGGCCGCGTGCACGTAGTACTGGTCGATGTCGGCGCTCTTGCCGACCCCGGCCGGGGTGAACAGGTCCCGCACCTCGGCGGGGACCTTGTGGCCGAGGTCGAGCGGGCTGAGCCCGATCCGCAGGAAGGGGGCGCGGACGGGCAGTGGGACCTGCCAGGACACCCGCATCTGGGTGCGCGGGTCGGCGCCGTACGCGAGGTGCCGGCCGAACGGCGCCACGAGCGCGCCGTCGACGTGCTCGGTGGCCGGGCGGGTGACGAGGTCGGGGGTGGCGGCCCGCGCCGTGCCGCTCGCGACGAGACCGGCGGTTCCGGCTGCTCCGGCGACGGCGGTCGCCGCGAGGAGACCGCGCCGGGACAGGGACCGCCGGAGGTGCTCGTGCCGCTCCGGCATGCTCAGGGTGTCCGCGAGCCGGGCGGGGATGCCCATGCGCGGGGTGTTCAGGGGTGCGTTCATGGCCGGAGGCTGACAGCGGCCGGTGAATGGCGATTGGACTGAACCTCTGCGTTGACCCATGTACGGGTCCGTAGCACCCCATCGGGTGATTTAGAGACGGATGTTGACCTTGGTTCCGCGTCCGGCCCCACCCCCCGGGCAACGGTGGACGGGAAGCGCCCCCGAGCCAGTCCTGGAGACCCGCCACCGTGTCCTCGACCGCCCTCCGGCCGACCCCGAGCCGAGCGAACCGAGGGGCCACCGCCCCGGGCGCCCCCCGCCACCGCGTCCCGGCCCTAGCGCAGGCCCTCCTCGCCTACCTCGGCGTACGCGCCCTCGGCCTCGCGGTCCTCACCCTCTGGGCGCACCGACAGCACCACGGCGTCTGGCCGGTCCTGGCGACCCAGTGGGACGCCGAGTACTACCTCGGCATCGCCGACCATGGCTACGCCCATGTGCTCGGCGGCATGGACGGCGGCAACAACCTGGTCTTCTTCCCCCTCTACCCGGTCCTGGTCAAGGCCGTCGCCGCCGTCACCCCGGGCACCCGGGCCACCACGGGCCTGTGCCTGGCCGTCGCCGCCTCCCTGCTCGCGGCCTGGGGCGTCTTCGCGGTCGGCAATCGCCTCCACGGCCCCCGCGTGGGCGTCCTGCTGACCGTCCTGTGGGCAGCGCTCCCGGTCGGCCTGGTCCAGTGGATGGGCTACACGGAGTCCCTGTTCACGGCACTCGCGGCCTGGACCCTGTACGCCCTGCTCACCGACCGTCCCCTCACCGCGGCGTGCCTGGCGATCCTGGCCGGACTGACCCGCCCGACGGGCATCGCGGTGGCCGCCGCCGTCACCCTGACCTGCGTGCTCTCCTGGCGCCGCCCCCGCGCCCTCCTGGCGGCCGTCCTGGCCCCGCTCGGCTGGTGCGCGTACGTCGGCTGGGTGGGCCTGCGCCTGCACCGCTGGGACGGCTACTTCGCCGTACAGCGCACCTGGCGCAACGAGTTGGACGGCGGCCTGGAGACCCTGCGGCACTTCAGAAGCCTGCTGCTGTACGACCCGACACCGGAACTGTTCCTGCTCCTGGTGACGGCAACCCTGCTGGCGTCCACAGCCCTGTGGGCCCTGTCGACCCGAGACCGCCAGCCCCTCCCGCTGCTGACCTTCACAGCAGCGACCCTACTGATCGTCCTGACCAGCGGCGGCGTCTACTTCCCCCGAGCCCGCTACCTGCTCCCGGCGTTCCCCCTACTGCTCCCGATCGCCGTGCGCCTGACAAGGGCTGCGCCGCGCTGTCGCAGACTCACGCTGACCGCGGCAGTACTGAGCTCGGCGTACTGGGGCGCCTACATGGCGTTGGTGTACACAGGCCCGCCGTGAGGTTTTTCAGGGGCGCGGGGAACTGCGCGACCAGCCACATCGGACCCGCACCCGCCACACAACCCCCCGTGGCACCCCAGACCGCGTCACCCAACCGCCACCAGAATCAAAAGCAGCACCGCCCCCGCCACCGCAGGCCCCACGATCTCGTAAGCCCACCGCACGGAAACCTCCCCCTGGGAGGTCTTCGCCCGCCCCCGAGCCTCCAGCAGATCCCCCAGATCGTCCATGATCTGGTCGGTCTCAGCCCGGGTGGGCCCCTCAGGAACCGGCGTACGACCACCGAAGCCGTCCGCCTGCATCCCCCCACCGAACAGCCCCAGCCCCCGGCTCGGCCCCCGCCCGGACTCCTGCCGGGCGTTCTGCCGCGCAGCCTTCTTGCGGCCGCGCAGCGAGACCGGAATCGCCCACAGCTGGTACTTCGTGCCGGACTTGGTGAGCACCTCGTTAGAGAACCCGGAGCGCAACGTCTCGACCTCGCCCCAGGGCAGCACGATCACCCGGAACGGGTTGCGGATGCGCAGCCGGTCATGGTTGGCGTAGACGGCCGGCCGGAGGGTGAAGGCGATCACCAGCGGCACGACGAGGAGCATCGCGGCGAGGGCGAGCCACGGCGTGCTGCCGCTGCCGGAGGCGACCGCGTCGAAGCCGAGCCAGCCGATGATGACGAGAAGGAGGAAGCCGCCGATCAGCGCCATGGGTGAGCGGTAGATGCGGTCCCTGGATTCCGGGGGTGCGGACGTCATGCTCGCGATCCTAAGCGCCGCCGGTAAGAGCGTTCGTGCGGCCCCGCTCGCGTGCCACCTGGGTGACCCGACCCCCTGTACAGCCGCTACGCGCGTAGATATGCTCGTCTGGTGACCATGCCCACCACTGCATCAGCCGCACACCCGCTCACGGACGTGACCGCGTCCGACAGCACGCTGCGCCGGTTCCTTCACGGGCTGCCCGGCGTGGACGCCGTCGGTCTGGAGGCGCGTGCCGCCTCGCTCGGTACCCGTTCCATCAAGACGACCGCGAAGGCGTACGCCATCGACCTCGCCATCTCGATGGTCGACCTGACGACGCTGGAAGGCGCGGACACCCCGGGCAAGGTCCGGGCGCTCGGCGCCAAGGCGGTCCGCCCCGACCCGACCGACCGCACGACCCCCGCCACGGCCGCGGTCTGCGTCTATCCCGACATGGTGGCCGTCGCCAAGGAGGCCGTCGCCGGTTCCGGTGTGAAGGTCGCCTCCGTGGCCACCGCCTTCCCGGCCGGCCGCGCCGCCCTGCCCGTGAAGCTGGCCGACGTGCGCGACGCCGTGGCGGCCGGCGCGGACGAGGTCGACATGGTCATCGACCGCGGGGCGTTCCTCGCGGGGAACTACCTGAAGGTGTACGACGAGATCGTCGCCGTGCGCGAGACCTGCGGGACCGACGCCCGGCTCAAGGTCATCTTCGAAACCGGCGAGCTGTCGACGTACGACAACATCCGCCGCGCGAGCTGGCTCGGCATGCTGGCCGGCGCGGACTTCATCAAGACGTCCACCGGCAAGGTCGCGGTGAACGCCACTCCCGCCAACACCCTGCTGATGCTGGAGGCGGTGCGCGACTTCCGTGCGCAGACCGGCGTCCAGGTGGGTGTGAAGCCGGCCGGCGGCATCCGTACCTCGAAGGACGCGATCAAGTTTCTCGTACTGGTCAACGAGACCGCCGGCGAGGACTGGCTGGACAACCACTGGTTCCGCTTCGGCGCCTCCTCGCTCCTGAACGACCTGCTGATGCAGCGTCAGAAGCTGGCCACCGGCCGCTACTCCGGCCCCGACTACGTGACGGTGGACTGATCACCATGGCATCCGCATCCGCATTCGAGTACGCACCGGCGCCCGAGTCCCGCTCGGTCGTCGACATCGCCCCCTCCTACGGCCTGTTCATCGACGGCGAGTTCGTGGAGGCGGCCGACGGCAAGGTCTTCAAGACCGTCTCGCCGTCCACCGAGGAGGTCCTGTCCGAGATCGCCCAGGCGGGCGAGGCGGACGTCGACCGCGCGGTGGCGGCCGCCCGCAGGGCCTTCGAGAAGTGGTCGGCGCTGCCCGGCTCCGAGCGTGCCAAGTACCTGTTCCGCATCGCCCGGATCATCCAGGAGCGCTCGCGCGAACTGGCCGTCCTGGAGACCCTGGACAACGGCAAGCCCATCAAGGAGACCCGCGACGCCGACCTGCCCCTGGTCGCCGCGCACTTCTTCTACTACGCGGGCTGGGCCGACAAGCTGGAGCACGCGGGATTCGGCTCGTCGCCGAAGCCGCTCGGCGTGGCCGGCCAGGTCATCCCGTGGAACTTCCCGCTGCTGATGCTGGCGTGGAAGATCGCCCCGGCGCTGGCGACCGGCAACACCGTCGTCCTCAAGCCCGCCGAGACGACCCCCCTCTCCGCGCTCTTCTTCGCGGACATCTGCCGCCAGGCGGGCCTGCCCAAGGGTGTCGTCAACATCCTTCCGGGCTACGGCGAGACGGGCGCCACCCTCGTCGCGCACCCGGACGTCAACAAGGTCGCCTTCACCGGCTCGACGGCCGTCGGCAAGGAGATCGCGCGCACGGTCGCGGGCTCCCGCAAGAAGCTCACCCTCGAACTGGGCGGCAAGGGCGCCAACATCGTCTTCGACGACGCCCCGATCGACCAGGCCGTGGAAGGCATCGTCAACGGCATCTTCTTCAACCAGGGCCAGGTCTGCTGCGCGGGCTCGCGCCTGCTGGTCCAGGAGTCGATCCAGGACGAGCTGCTTGACTCCCTCAAGCGCCGCCTGTCCACCCTCCGACTCGGCGACCCGCTCGACAAGAACACCGACATCGGCGCGATCAACTCCGCCGAGCAGCTCGCGCGGATCACCTCACTCGTCGACCAGGGGGCGGCCGAGGGCGCCGAGCCCTGGTCCCCGGAGTGCGAACTCCCGTCCTCTGGCTACTGGTTCGCCCCGACGCTCTTCACCAACGTCACCCAGGCGCACACCATCGCGCGGGACGAGATCTTCGGCCCGGTGCTGTCGGTCCTGACCTTCCGTACGCCCGACGAGGCGGTCGCCAAGGCGAACAACACCCAGTACGGCCTGTCGGCGGGCATCTGGACCGAGAAGGGCTCGCGCATCCTGGCGGTCGCGAACAAGCTCCGGGCCGGGGTCGTCTGGTCCAACACGTTCAACAAGTTCGACCCGACCTCGCCCTTCGGCGGCTACAAGGAGTCGGGCTTCGGCCGCGAGGGCGGTCGCCACGGCCTGGAGGCATACCTCGATGTCTGACCGTTTGAGTGTCTTCAAGACCTACAAGCTGTACGTCGGCGGGAAGTTCCCGCGTTCCGAGAGCGGCCGGGTGTACGAGGTGACCGACGCAAAGGGCAACTGGCTGGCGAACGCGCCCCTTTCGTCCCGCAAGGACGCCCGTGACGCGGTGGTCGCCGCGCGCAAGGCGTTCGGCGGCTGGGCGGGCGCGACGGCGTACAACCGCGGTCAGATCCTGTACCGCGTCGCCGAGATGCTGGAGGGCCGCAAGGCACAGTTCGTGCGCGAGGTGGCCGAGGCGGAGGGCCTGTCGAAGTCCAAGGCGGCCGACCAGGTCGACGCGACGATCGACCGCTGGGTCTGGTACGCGGGCTGGACCGACAAGATCGCCCAGGTGATCGGCGGCGCGAACCCGGTGGCGGGCCCGTACTTCAACCTGTCGAGCCCGGAGCCGACGGGAGTCGTGACGGTCCTCGCCCCCCAGGAGTCGTCCTTCCTGGGCCTGGTCTCGGTCGTCGCCCCGGTCATCGCGACCGGCAACACGGCGATCGTGATCGCGAGCGAGAAGTCCCCGCTCCCCGCCCTGTCCCTGGGCGAGGTCCTGGCCACCTCGGACGTCCCCGGCGGTGTCGTGAACATCCTGTCCGGCCGTACGGCGGAGATCGCGCCGCCGCTGGCCTCCCACCAGGACGTCAACGCGATCGACCTGGCCGGCGCCGACGACGTACTGGCGAAGGAACTGGAGATCGCCGCGGCGGACAACCTGAAGCGGGTCCTGCGTCCACAGCCTGTGGACAACTGGACGGAACCTCCGGGCATCGACCGCCTGACGGCCTTCCTGGAGACGAAGACGGTCTGGCATCCGACGGGTTCACTGGGCGCGTCGGGTTCGGCGTACTGAAGACAGCGGCCGCAGGCCGCGTCTTCAGGGGCGCGGGGAACTGCGCGACCAGCCAGGACGCACCCGCACCCGGCAACGGCCCGTAGCTCCCCGACGCCGCCCGCCCCCAACGAACGTCACCCGTTGCCGAGCAGCCCCGCCACCTGCCCCACCACCGGCAACGACCCGATCGACTGCGCCTGGGCCACCGGCCCGGTGAGTGCCTGCGTGGCCAGCGGCTGGAAGTCGGCGAGCTGTGTGCCGACCCCGTTGTCCAGCGGGTCGACGCCCGTGCCCGCCAGGGGGTTCGGCTTGAGCCCGGCCACCGGCCCGGTGACGTAGCCGACCGTCGACGTGAGGCCCTGGAGCCCGGACTGCGGGTCGATCTTGCCCAGCGAGGTCGGCCGGGTCCGGACCACGTCGACGACGGGCTCGCCACTCGCGGCGGACGCCACACCCGCGCCGGCGCCGAGCGCCACTCCCGCGGTCGCCAGGGCCACCAGCGCCCGCTGGGCGGTCGGGTTCTCATATCGGGCCATCGTTGCTGCCACCTTCTCCGTACGGCGGGTAATCAAGTCGGCACGAAGGGTAGTTGAAGTGTGACGCACGCTTCAAAGCCGACCCGCGGGGTCGATGAACAGCAGGTGAATGCCTCACACTGGTGTCCCGTGAGCTCCCAACCGCCCATACCGACGCGAGTCGTGCTGCTCTGCGGCCCCTCCGGCTCCGGCAAGTCCCTCCTCTCGGCCCGGTCCGGACTTCCGGTCCTCAGGCTCGACGACTTCTACAAGGAGGGCACCGACCCCACGCTGCCGCTGGTGGCGGGGAGCTCCGACATCGACTGGGACCACCCCGGGTCCTGGGACGCGGACACCGCGGTGGCGGCGATCATGGACCTGTGCCGCACGGGCCGTACACGAATCCCCGTCTACGACATCTCGCTGAGCGCCCGCACCGGCGAGAAAGCGGTCGAGATGGGCCGCACCCCGCTGTTCATCGCGGAGGGCGTCTTCGCCGCCGAGATCGTCACGCGCTGCCGGGAGCTCGGCGTGCTGGCCGACGCACTGTGTCTGAGCCGGGGCCCGGTGCGCACCTTCCGCCGCCGCTTCCTGCGCGACCTCCGGGAGGGCCGCAAGTCGGTCCCCTTCCTCCTGCGGCGCGGCTGGCGGCTGATGCGGCTGGAGCGCTCGATCGTCGCCCGCCAGAGCGCCCTCGGCGCCCACCCCTGCGACAAGGACGAGGCCCTGGCCCGTCTCACCGCAGCGGCGGCGGACCCCCGCCCGGCGGCGACTCCGGCGGTCTGAACGCAAGCGGCGCCTTCTCCGTCGTAGGACCGGAAAACGGTCCCTCGGAAAGGAAGCCGATGACAACTGCCCTGCGGGTCCTCGCGTTCGTCCTCCTCGCGGCCGTCGCCGGCTGCGGACCGGCCGAAGAGCACGGTCAGGCAGCCTCCTCCTGTGCGGGTGCGGTGCGGTACGGGAACCGTGTCTATCTGCCCGCCGGAGAGATCGCCTTCACCGTGGGCGAGCGGCTGGGTACCGCCGAGATCCCGGAGTGCGACGACACCCCGGGCGACTCCGAGGTGGCGATCCCGCACGGCACGACCGGCGCGTACGCCGTCGAGGGGCGCAAGCCCGCCGAGGCCATCGCGGTCGGTGACACGGCCGCCGGGGCGAGGCTGATGGAGGTCGGCTGAGCGCGCACGAAGAAGCGGGACTGGACGGACCCCCCGGCCCTCCAGTCCCGCTTCCTCGGTGCTTCCCCGCTGTCCCCCGCCCGGGTACCGGCCCCCCAGCCGATACCCGGTCCCCCCAGTTGTGGTGCTCTCCCCCGATGGTGGTGCTTCCCCCCGAACCCTCAGGCGACGAGCTCCCCGAAGGCGTTCTCCTCGTCACGGCCGAAGCTGAGGACCTCGTCCTCGCGCAGCCGGCGGAGCGACCGCCAGATGCTGGACTTCACCGTGCCGACACTGATGTCGAGGATCTCCGCGATCTCCGGGTCGGTGCGGCCCTCGTAGTAACGCAGGACCAGCATCGTGCGCTGGAGTTCGGGGAGCCGGGCGAGCGCCTGCCACAGGACCGCGCGCAGTTCGGTGCCGCGCATCGCGTCCGTGTCGCCGGGCGTCTCCGGCAGTTCCTCGGTCGGGTACTCGTTCAGCTTGCGGCGGCGCCACGCGCTGATGTGCAGGTTCGTCATGGTGCGGCGGAGGTAGCCCCCGACCGCGGCCTTGTCGCTGATCCGGTCCCACGCCTTGTACGTCGAGAACAGCGCGCTCTGGAGCAGGTCCTCGGCCTCGAAGCGGTCACCGGTCAGGTGGTAGGCGGTGGCGTACAGGGAGGCGCGGCGCTCCTGGACGTAGGCGGTGAACTCCGCCTCCGACAGCGAACGACGCTCCCCCGTGTCCTCCCTGTACGACGATCCCCCGTGCGCTTCCCCCGTGAAGGTGTCAACCACCGACATGTACGTCGTGTGCTGACGCCCGGTGCCGCGAGCGCACCCCCGCCCGCTTGCGGCACCGGACTTCTCTGAACCCCGGCCCCCGTTCACGTCGTGGAGACGCGTGATCACTGCGCCAGTGCTGTTGCTGTGCAGCGTGTTCATCTCGCGCCCCCCGTCGTGGACTTCCGGTGTTCGGTCGTTCCGGGCGGTACTTCCTTGCCCGTGCCGAGAAGCTTGCCCTCGCACCTTCATGGCCGTGTCCGCCGACTGTCACAGACCTGTCACAGGGCCCCGTCGCAGGAATCGCACAGGACGGGCACAGAGAGCAGCGGTATGCGCACGCAGGTGTACAGGTGTCGATACCCGACCGTGCCATGGGCCAGAATGAGCCCGTGCCTTCCCTGTTGCTGATCGAGGACGACGACGCCATCCGTACGGCCCTGGAGCTGAGCCTCACGCGCCAGGGTCACCGGGTTGCCACCGCTGCCACCGGTGAGGACGGCCTGAAGCTGCTGCGTGAGCAGCGGCCGGACCTGATCGTGCTGGACGTGATGCTGCCCGGCATCGACGGGTTCGAGGTGTGCCGGCGCATCCGGCGCACCGACCAGCTGCCGATCATCCTGCTGACCGCCCGCAGCGACGACATCGACGTGGTGGTCGGGCTGGAGTCCGGCGCCGACGACTACGTGGTCAAGCCGATCCAGGGGCGGGTCCTCGACGCCCGGATCCGGGCCGTGCTGCGCCGCGGCGAACGCGAGTCGACCGACGCGGCGAGCTTCGGGTCCCTGGTCATCGACCGTGCGGCCATGACCGTCACGAAGAACGGCGAGGACCTCCAGCTCACGCCCACCGAGCTGCGGCTGCTCCTGGAGCTGAGCCGGCGGCCCGGACAGGCGCTGTCCCGGCAGCAGTTGCTGCGGCTGGTGTGGGAGCACGACTACCTCGGTGACTCGCGCCTGGTGGACGCCTGTGTGCAGCGGCTGCGCGCCAAGGTCGAGGATGTGCCGTCGTCCCCGACGCTGATCCGGACCGTGCGGGGCGTGGGCTACCGGCTGGACACGCCTCAGTGACCGAAGCGCAAGGGGGGCTCCGCGGCTGGTTCGCGGCTCGTAAGGGTGCCTGGTCACGGCTGCGTTTCACCAGTCTGCGGCTGCGGCTCGTCGTGGTGTTCGGGCTGGTGGCGCTGACCGCGGCGGTCTCCGCGTCCGGGATCGCCTACTGGCTCAACCGCGAGGCGGTGCTCACCCGCGCCCAGGACGCGGTGCTGCGGGACTTCCAGCAGGAGATGCAGAACCGCGCGGGCGCGCTGCCCGCGGACCCCACGCAGGACGAACTCCAGCAGGCGGCGGGGCAGATGGCGGGCAGCAGCCAGCGCTTCAGCGTGCTGCTGGTCGCCGACGACGTGAACGGCAAGACGGTGTACGGCAATTCGGGCGCGCTGGACGGCTTCACGCTCCAGGACGTGCCGGTGTCGCTGCGCGAGGCGGTGAACGAGAAGCAGACGGTCGACTCCGCCAACAAATACGCCTACCACCTGTACTGGCAGCGGATCGTCGACCATGACACGCCGTATCTGGTCGCCGGTACGCGGGTGATCGGCGGTGGTCCGACCGGCTACATGCTCAAGTCCCTGGAGCCGGAGGCCAAGGACCTCAACTCCCTGGCCTGGTCGCTGGGGATCGCCACCGGGCTCGCCCTGATCGGCTCCGCGCTGCTCGCGCAGGCCGCCGCCACGACCGTACTGAAGCCGGTGCACCGGCTCGGGGTCGCCGCCCGGCGGCTCGGCGAGGGCCGGCTCGACACCCGGCTCCGGGTGTCGGGCACCGACGAACTCGCGGACCTGTCACGGACGTTCAACTACGCGGCCGAGGCGCTGGAGAAACGGGTCGACGACATGGCCGCCCGGGACGAGGCCTCGCGCCGCTTCGTGGCGGACATGAGCCATGAGCTGCGGACTCCGCTCACCGCGATCACCGCCGTGACGGAGATCCTGGAGGAGGAGCTGGAGGCGGAGTCCGGCTCGATCGACCCGATGATCGAACCGGCGGTCCGGCTGGTGGTCAGCGAGACCCGCCGGCTCAACGACCTGGTCGAGAACCTGATGGAGGTCACCCGCTTCGACGCGGGCACGGCCCGGCTGGTCCTCGACGACGTCGACGTGGCCGACCAGATCACGGCGTGCATCGACGCGCGCGCGTGGCTGGACGCGGTGGAGCTGGACGCCGAGCGCGGTATCCACGCCCGCCTGGACCCGCGGCGCCTGGACGTCATCCTGGCCAACCTCATCGGCAACGCGCTCAAGCACGGCGGGTCCCCGGTGCGGGTGGCCGTGCGGGCCGCGGACGACGAGGTGGTCATCCGGGTCCGGGACCACGGCCCCGGCATCCCCGAGGACGTCCTGCCGCACGTCTTCGACCGCTTCTACAAGGCCAGCGCCTCCCGCCCCCGCTCCGAGGGCAGCGGCCTCGGCCTCTCCATCGCCATGGAGAACGCCCACATCCACGGCGGCGAGATCACCGCGGCCAACTCCCCCGACGGCGGCGCCGTGTTCACCCTCCACCTCCCCCGCGACGCGTCGTCCTTGGCGGACCAGCTGACAGAGGTCAAGAAGGACGACGCCGGGGCGACGAAGGGGGACGTGTGATGACCACGCAGCGGCGGGGGTGGGTCGGGGGAGCGTCCCGAGCGCGGCGGACGGTCGGGCTGGCGCTGCTCGCCGTGCTGGCCGCCGGGTGTGGGATTCGGTCGACCGAGGTGCCTACCGACTTCGGGCCCGCGCCCTCGCGGGTGCGGTGTTCGTTGTCGGAGTCGGGGGCGGCGCAGGCGTCCGGGGGGCTGGCCGTGCAGGTGTTCCTGCTGTGCGGGTCGTCGCTGGTGGCCGTGGACCGGACCGTACGGGTGCCGGACGGCACCAGGGACTCCGAGCGGCGGGTGCTGGTCGCGCAGGGGCTCCTCGACCAGCTCGCCGAGGCCCCGTCGGCCGCCGAGCGGGAGGCCGGGTACCAGACGTACGTCCGCGGCGGCACGACCGTCAGCGGACCCCGCCCCAAGGACCCCGAGGACACGCTCCGGCTGAGCACCCCGCCCACCGAGCTCTCCCCCTACGCCCTCGCCCAGCTCGTGTGCACGTTCTCCGACTCGGCCGCGGCCGAGGGCGACGGCTCCGTCATCCTCGGCGGCCCCACCACCGCCCCCCTGCGCCGCTACGACTGCACGGACAAGGTCCGCTCCCAGCCGAGCAGCAACCAGCCGCCGTCGAGCGAGGTGACGGGCGGCTGACGGGGGTCCGACCACCACGTGTGGCGCAGACCTCACCCAGGTACCTCGGGGTCTTCCGGAACCGATCGTGCCGAGCGCGGCGTCTAGGGGGTCGTGCAGCAAGGCTTCATCGGCGGCAATGCCGCCCTTCGCGTCCGTGTGGCAGGAGGTGTCCTCCTCGTCGCACACCTCGCGTTCGTCGCCTGGTACACGTTGCGGCCACTGGACGTCCCCTGGGTCGTCCCCGCCAACCTGCACCCCCTGGCCGGCATCCGCGCCGACCTCGCCCTCGGCTGGCAGGAGGCGGCCCGCCGGATCGGCGCGGGGCTCGCCCTGCTCGCCCCGCTCGGCTTCCTGATCCCGATGGCGCACGGCAGGCTCTGGGCGTCCACGCTGGGCTCCCTGGTCCGTACGTCCGCCGCGGGCGCCCTGATCTCCCTGGGCATCGCGCTGCTCCAGACCGGTGTCCCCGGCCAGGTCGTCGACATCGACTCGCTGCTCCTGAACACCGCGGGGGTGGCGCTCGCGCACCTCGCGGTCGTGCCGGCGGCCCGCCACTGGCTCCGCCGCGGCACAAGGCGCGGCCCGCGGCCCTCCGTCCGCCAGGAGGAGCCGGCTCAGGGTAGGACCCCGACGATTCCCAGGGTCGGGATCGCACCGTAGAGCGACGCTTTGTGTGTTTCGTCTCCGTAGCGTGGACAGCAGATGGAGAGGGTCACTCGGACCCCCCACCCGACGCTCGCGAAGGAGCCGCAATGTCCCGCCTCGCCCGCCCCACCAACGGCCGCATGATCGGCGGAGTGTGTGCCGCGCTGGCACGGCGCTTCGGCACCTCCGCGACCACCATGCGCGTGATCTTCCTGGTCTCCTGCCTGCTCCCGGGCCCGCAGTTCCTGCTCTACATCGCGCTGTGGATCCTGTTCCCCTCGGAGGAGAAGGCGCAGGCCGCCTGGTAACACCCCGTGCGCACGTACGCCGGTGGGGCGCACCCCGAGTCCAGGGG
>NZ_JBHUXV010000176.1:0-15478 GCF_042669125.1 Streptomyces sp. NPDC057253
CCGCCAACTCCGGGGGGGGCCACGGGCGTTCTCGGGGCCCCGGCCGCGGGGCGGCTGCGCCCCTCTGACATGTCCTGGAGAGGAGGTCAGCCGAACAGGCGGCGTTGGATCTCCCGTCGGTAGTCCTCCAGCGTCCGGTCCAGGTGTACGGCCGTGGCCTCGGCGGCCTCGTCGGCTCTGCCGTCGCGAATGGCCCGGTAGATCGCCTCGTGCTCCTCCACCGCGGCCGCGGTGCCCTCGTTGAAGCTGTCGTGAATGCCGATCGCGCTGGACTGGCGCTGCAGTCGGCGGGCGTCGCGCACCGCGCTGCCGAGGAAGGTGTTGTGCGAGGCCGCGGCCACCGCCGTGTGGAAGTCGTCGTCGCCCTGGTTGAAGACATCGACCTCGCCATGGACGTACCCGTGCCGGCACTGCTGCATGGCGATCTCGATGGTGCGCAGTTCGGCGGGCGTGGCACGGGTAGCCGCGAGTCTCGCGGCCGCCATCTCCTGAACCCGGCGGAACTCGAACAGCATGAGCACGTGGTCGAGGTCCACGGGCCGGAAGAAACCGCCCCAGCGGCTGGTGATCAGCATGCCCTCGTCGTCGGCGACGAACAGTCCGCGCCCCTTGTGCGCCCGGACCCGGCCGAGTGCCGAGAGGATCTTCACGGCTTCCCGGACGACTGCTCGGCTGGTGTCCAGCTGCTGGGCCAGGTCGTTCTCCGTGGGCATCCGGTCGCCGGGGACCAGGCGTGACTCCGCTATGAACTCGAGGATCCGCTCCGCCACGACCTCGTAACCGGGCCGGTAGTCGCGCCGCTCGTCCGAGCCGTTCACCGCTGCCGCCACGGCGGGCGTGTCCTTCATGTGTCCTGCCTCCGAGTGCCTGCGACGACGGTGTCCAATCGGCCCTGAAGCCGCGCTCATCGTACCCCAAAGCCAGATGAGTACTACTCATTCGGCACCACCAATCTGGCGATCATCAGGAGAGTTGTGGACGATAAGCCCGATACACCCGAGTTTTCAGGCGAGAATCGTCGCCACATCATGCGTGATCTGGCGGAAAAAAGCCGGACACACCTCTTGACGAGGTCTCGTATATGGCGGCTAATTTCATCCGCGGCGGTTACGACAGAGCCGTCAGCCTCACGCAAACCGAGTGGAGTCGCTCATGTCCGTCTACAAGCCTTCGGCCGGCCAGGAGACAGGGACCAGCAGGAGACGTGCCGCATGGCTGGCGGGCTGTGCCGCCACCGTGCTGCTCACCGTGACCGCCTGTGGTGGCGGTGGCGGCACCAGCGGCACGACCAAGGACGGTTTCGCCCAAGCCGCGCAGAAGGACGGGGCGTTGACCGTCTGGGTGGACGCGACCCGCATGGACGCCGCGAAGCTCTACCAGTCCACGCACCCGGACGTGAAGCTGAACATCGTCAGCTACGACGGTGACGCCAACGGCTCCAACTACCTCCAGACGAAGGTCCAGTTGTTCAACCGCACCGGCAAGGGCTGGCCGGACGTGGTCTTCAGCTCGCAGAACAACGAGGCGAGCTGGGCCGTCGACGCGGGCTTCGCGGCGCCGCTGAACAAGGGCCTGATCCCCGCCGCCACCCTCGGCGGATTCGCCAAGGGCGCCAACGACGTCTGCACGGTGGACGGCACCCTGTACTGCCTGCGCAACGACCTCTCCCAGGCGGTGCTCTGGTACAACGCGCCGCTGCTGAAGAAGTTCGGATACGCGGTCCCGACGACCTGGGAGGAGTACCAGGCGCTCGGCGAGAAGGTCGCCAAGGAGCACCCCGGCTACCTCGTGGGTGACGCCGGTGACTCCTTCACCCCGGAGATCTACCTGTGGGCGAGCAAGTGCGGCGCCAACCACATCACCGGCCCCAAGTCGGTGTCGGTGAACACCACCAGCGAGGCCTGCACCAAGATGGCCAAGCTGCTGGACGTACTGATCAAGAACAAGTCCATGTCGATCAGCGGCGTCTTCAGCACCGACTTCGCCAAGAACGAGGCCGACAAGGTCCTGCTCATGCCCGGCCCGGCCTGGTACGGCGGCGCGGTGTTCAAGGACGGTCTCAAGACCCCGGCCAAGCAGATCGCGGTGGCGCCCATGCCGCAGTGGCAGGGCGACTCCTCCCCCTCCACCGGCAACGTCGGCGGCGGCACCTGGCTGCTGTCCAAGCACTCCAGCCACCTCAAGGCGGCCACCGACTTCCTGAAGTGGGTCACCACGGACAACGCCTACCAGGGCGAGAAGGCCCCCGGCTTCCCGGCGTACGCGCCGGCGGCCGAGAACTGGCTGAAGGCGCAGGCCGCGTCCGGGTACTACGCCAGTGACCTCACGGCCCTCAAGGACGCCTCCTCGCAGGTGTGGTCCGACTGGGGCTCGGGCCAGTTCAGCCAGGAGGCGATCTGGGCCGCCACCGTCAAGCCCGGCATCACGCAGGGCAAGACCATCGAGTCGCTGCTGCCCGCCTGGCAGGACTCGATCGTCAAGTACGCCCAGGCCGACGGATACAAGGTCTCCCAGTGACCCTCACGCATTCCTCGTCCGGCTCTGTCCGGGGGCGCCCTCGCGGCACCTCCCGGCAGAGCCGGGCCGGCATGGCATTCGTCGCCGGCTATGTGCTGCTCCTGATCGCCTTCGGCGTCCTTCCCACTTGCTACGCGATCTACTTCGCGTTCACGAACGCCGGAGGCGCCTTCACCGGCTTCTCCAACTTCGTCACCACGGCACAGGACTTCCGCTTCGCCGACTCCCTGGGCCACGTGGCGCTGTACCTGGTCTTCTGGCTCCTGTCCCTCGTGGTGTTCGTGGTCGTCCTCGCGCTCCTGCTGCACCGGCTGTCCTCCGGACCGGTCAGCCAGGCGCTGCGCTTCCTCTACTACATCCCCGGCGCCCTCGCCGGTGCCGCGAGCGTCCTGGTGTGGCTGTTCATGCTCGACCCGACGGTCAGCCCGGTCAGCTCGCTGCTGGAGACGCTGGGCTTCCACACCTTCGGCGAGGTCATCGCCCCCGGGAACCTGGCGGTGCTGTTCACGATCATCGCGTTCTGGACGGGTGCGGGCGGCTGGATCGTCGTCATGTACGGGGCACTGAACAACATTCCCAGGGACGTCATGGAGGCCGCGCGCATCGACGGCGCGAACGGCTGGCAGACCGCCTGGCGGGTGCAGATCCCCATGCTCCGCAAGTGGATCGTCTACATGGTGATCCTGGCCTTCGCGGGCGGCGCCCAGCTCTTCGTCGAGCCGCAGTTGCTCTCCCTCGCCAGCACCGGCGTGGCCGGCCGCGACTACTCGCTCAACCAGCTGACGTACGACTTCGCCTTCCAGATGAACAACATCAACGGCGCCGCCGCGGTCTCGGTGGAGCTCCTGGTCGTCAGCGTGTCGGTCGCCGGTGTCTTCGTCGCACGATCGGGGTTCTTCGATGCCGACTAAGACCCGACCCACTCCCCCTCTCACCGCTCAGGGCGATAGGTCGACGAGCCGAACGCGTCACGGGGAGGCGCGGCAGCGCCGCCGGTCCCCGCGGAACGTGCCCTCCCGGCTGCTGGCGGGCTCGGTCCTCACCGTCTTCGTGGTGTTCTTCGTGCTGCCGGTGGTCTGGCTGCTGCTCGCGGCGACCAAGACCGACCAGCAGCTGGTCCACGACAACCCGCTGTCCTTCGGGTCCTGGCACGCGCTCAAGGCCAACTGGCACGCGCTCACCGCCTTCCAGGACGACGCCATCCTGCTGTGGCTGCGCAACTCGGCCGTCTACGCCGCGATCTCGCTGGTCATCACGCTCTGCCTGGCCATTCCGGCCGGCTACGCGCTGGCGATGACCGAGTTCCGCGGCCGGCACACGCTGCTGATCGCGACCCTGGTCGTGATGCTGATGCCGAACGCCACGCTGGTGGTGCCGCTCTTCCTGGAGATCAACGCGGTGCACCTGATCGGCACCATGTGGTCGATCATCCTGCCGTACTCGTTCTACCCGTTCGGCGTGTACCTGACGTACATCTACTTCACCACCGCCGTACCCAAGGACCTCCTGGCCGCGGCCCGGATCGACGGCTGCTCCGAGTTCGGTGTCTTCCGCCATGTGGCCCTGCCGCTGGCGACGCCCGTCATCGCCCTGGTCGGCTTCTTCAGCTTCGTCGCCAACTGGACGAACTACTTCCTGCCGTACGTGATGCTCCCCGAGAGCGACCAGATGCCGATCCAGGTGGGCGTCGGCAGCCTCCTCAGCAATGTGCCCTCGTTCAATCCGACCGTCGGCACCCTCGCGATCCAACGCCCGCAATTGGCACTGGCCACGCTGGTCGCCATCACCCCCGTGCTCGTCGTGTTCCTCTTCGCCCAGCGCTTCCTGGTCAGCGGAATGCTCGCCGGCGCCACCAAGGAGTAACCGCTCTCATGTCCTTCAGCCCGCACCCCGACGCCTCCGGCGACTCGACACCCGACGTCCAGGCCACGGTCCCGTTGCTCGAACCCCCTGGCTGGGCCGTCGCACAGCGCGCCCTGTTCGACCTGCTCGACCACGCCTGGCGCCGCTTCGCCCGCGACTTCACCGGCCCCGACGGACGGCTGAACTACACCGACCGCCTCACCACCCGCGACGGTGTCGACGACTTCTACGAGGTCTTCTTCAACTGGCCCCAGCTGTACCTCCTCGGCGGCGCCGACGACCTGCTGGCCGCCAGCGAGAAGCACTGGGAGGGCGTCACCAGGCAGCTGACCGAACTGGACATGCTGCGCGACGAGTACGAGCGCGGCTACGACTGGTTCCACCAGGGCGAGAGCCTGCTGCTGCTGTACTTCCTGTGCATGGCCGCCCCCGACCGCTGGCGTGAGCGCGCCCTGCGCTTCGCCGAGTTGTACGTCGACCCCGCCAAGGGCAACTACGACCCCGAGCACCGCATCATCACCCGCCCCCACAACGGCAGCGACCCCGAGCGCACCGGCCTGTTCGACGGCGACGTCTACCCCTGGCTCCAGAAGGAGGCCGACACCTACGGCTACCCGCTCGAATGGCTGCCCGAGGCCCAGGACGGCCCGTACCCGCTCTCGGCGGACCCGCGCCTCGGTGACCAGATGCGCGACCGGATGGGCGTCGGCGACACCACGATGAACCTCGCCGCGGCCGGACTGGTCCTCAACGCCTGGATCCTGTCCGGCGAGGAGCGCTACCGGGACTGGATCGTCGAGTACGTGGACGCCTGGCGCGAGCGCACCCGCGAGAACGGCGGCCTGATCCCGGACAACGTCGGCCCGGACGGAGTCGTCGGCAGCCTGCTGGAGGGTCGCTGGTACGGCGGCCACTACGGCTGGTCCTGGCCGCACGGCTGGCACAGCCTCGGCCACGCGGCCTGCGTGGCGGCGCTCGCGGCGGCCACGGTCACCGGCGACGACGACTACCTCTCCATGGTCGCGACCTCCCTGGACACCCTGATCGGCCACGCCAAGGTCATGCCCCACACCGAGGCCGACTCCAGCCTGCCCTCCAAGTGGGCGGTCGAACTCGGCCCGGACCGGCACACACCCACGCTCCACCTGCCGTTCCGCCACAACGACTCCGGCTGGTTCGACTACAACCCGGCCACGCCCCCCGTGCCGGTGGCCCTGTGGCACCACACCTCCTCCGAGGCCGACCGGGCCCGCCTGGAGGGGCTGCGCGAGGCGGACGGCATCGACTGGCGCACCGTGCGGCCGTTCCGGTCCAAGGAGGACTCCGGGCACGAGAAGGCGTGGTTCGCCTTCCTCGCCGGCGACGACCCCGACTACCCCGAGCGCATCCTCGCCACCGCCCAGGCCCAGATCCGGCACCGGCTGCGACGCATCGACCGCTACCGCGACCTGGACGTGCCCGAGGCCGACATCCACGTCTGGCAGCTGAGCAACCCGGTCGTCACCGAGGCCCTGGTGCAACTCACCTGGGGCGGCCCGCAGGTGCTGTACCAGGGCGGTCTCCAGCAGGCCCGACTGCGCTACCACGACGCCGACGCCCGCCGGGCCGGCCTGCCCGCCGACGTCGCCGCACTGGTCAGCTCCATCGACCCCGAGGCGACCACCGTCGAGCTGGTCAACCTGGCCCCCGAGACCGACCGCACGGTCATAGTCCAGGCGGGCGCGTTCGCGGAGCACACCATCACCGGCGTCCGCTACACGACCTGCACGGACGACGGCTGGATCGGCGACATGTACGACTACGGCCACACCGAGCCGGTGGTCACCGAGGCCGAAGTCCCTCACGAAGGCCCGTATCTGACGGTCCGTCTGCCTGCCTCCACGCGCATCCGGCTCACCCTGCGGCTGGGGCTGCGCACCCGCACCCCCAGCTACCGCACGCCGTTCGACGCGTCCAACTCCCGTGACACGACAGGGGAATCGGCATGAAGCGCATCGCCCAGACCATCAGGCTCCGCCCCGAGCACCGCGAGGAGTACCTCCGGCTGCACTCGGCGGTATGGCCCGGCGTCGAGGCCGCCCTGCTCCGGGCGAACATCCGCAACTACAGCATCTACCTCCACGGTGACGTGCTGTTCGCCTACATGGAGTACATCGGCGACGACTTCGAGGGAGACATGGCGTCCATCGAGGCCGACCCCGAGACCCAGCGCTGGTGGAAGCACACCGACCCGTGTCAGGAGCCCTTCCCCGACCGGGGCGAGGGCCGCCAGTGGACCGAGCTCCCGGAGATCTGGCACCTGAGCCCGCCCGACGACGACGCCACCGCCTGAGCCCACTTGGATCCCCTCGTGAACGCACCCCTGCTGGTCGACGCACACCACCACCTCTGGGATCTCTCCCAACGCCCGCAGCCGTGGCTCGACGACCCCGACGTGGCGTCGATCCGCCGCACCTTCACCCCCGACGACCTGCGCTCCACCGCCACCCACCCCGTCGCGGGCCGGCGGCTGCACGGCACGGTGGTGGTCCAGTGCATCCCGGACGTGCCCGAGACCGAGGACCTGCTCGCGCTCGCCGAGCGGGAGCCGCTGATCCAGGCCGTGGTCGGCTGGGCCGACCTGACGTCCCCGGCGATCGGTGACGTGCTCGACCAGCTGATCGCCGGGCCCGGCGGCGGGTACCTGCGCTCCCTGCGCCACCTGGTCCAGGGCGAGACGGACCCGAACTGGCTGCAACGCCCCGATGCGGAACGCGGGTTGGGGGCGGCCCGCGATCGCGGACTGCGCTACGACGTCCTCGTGCGCGCCCACCAGCTCGACCAGGCGATCCGCCTCGCGGAACGCCTCCCCGACCTGCCCCAGGTCCTCGACCACGCGGGCAAGCCGGACATCGCCCGAAAGGACATCGAGGGCTGGGAACGTGGGATCCGACGGCTGGCCGCACACCGGCACGTGGTGTGCAAGGTCTCCGGGCTCATCACCGAGGCCGACCACACCCACTGGACCACCGCCGACATCCGCCCCGTCTGGGACGTCCTGGTCTCCGCCTTCGGCCCCGAGCGGCTGATGTTCGGCTCGGACTGGCCGGTCGCCAACCTGGCGGGCGGCTGGAACCGGTGGGCCGACACCGTGGACGAACTGCTCACCGGCTGGAGCGAGAGCGACATCGACGCGCTCCTCGCCGGTACCGCCACCGCGTTCTACGGCCTTGCGCCCGTCGCCGGAGAGGGAGACACGACGGCCCGAACGAGCTGAACACAGCCCACCGAACATCGCGCCGAACCCGCGCAGAACACCTCACCACGGATGCCGAGCCCTCGGCACCCGCCCCCGGTCTGCGCCGAAGGGACCCTGCCCCGTGACACTCGCAACCCGTTATCTGTCCGCCCGCACCCTCGACACCGCACCGGTCCCCAGCACACCACCGGGCCCCGGCGAGGTGGAGCTGGCCCCCGCCTACGTTGGCATCTGCGGCACCGACCTGCACATCTTCCACGGAGACATGGACGCCCGGGTCACCGCGCCCGCCGTCCTCGGGCACGAGATGTCCGGACGGGTCGTCCGAGTGGGCCCAGACGTCGAGGACTGGGCACCCGGCGACGCGGTCACCGTGATGCCGCTGCGCTGGGACGACACCTGCCCCGCCTGCCGCAACGGCCACCAGCACATCTGTCAGCACCTGGACTTCATCGGCATCGACTCCCCCGGCGCGATGCAGCAGCGCTGGACCGTGCCCGCCTCCACTCTCATACGGCTGCCCGACTCACTCCCCCTGGACCGGGCCGCCCTCGTCGAACCCACCGCGGTCGCCGTGCACGACGTCGGCCGGGCCGGGGTGCGCGAGGGCGAGCGGGTCGTCGTGGTCGGCGGTGGCCCGGTCGGCGTCCTGATCGCGCTGGTCGCCCAAGCCGCCGGAGGAGACGTCCGGGTGGTGGAGCTGAGCGCCCACCGGCGGCTGCTCGCCGAGGAGTTGGGACTGACCGTGTGGGACCCGGCCGCCGAGGACCTGGCCGAACTCGTGCGGGACTGGACCGGGGACGCGGGAGCGGACGTCGCCTTCGAGGTGTCCGGCGCGGCGGGAGGCGTGGACACCGCGGTCGACGTGCTCGGCGTACGCGGCCGACTCTGCCTGGTCGCCATCCACCCCCGGCCGCGTGAGATCAACCTGCACCGCTTCTTCTGGCGTGAACTCACCCTGGTCGGCGCCCGGTTGTACGACCGCTCCGACTTCGAGAAGGCCGTGGCCCTGGTCGCCGACGGCACCATCCCGGCCGACCGGCTGATCAGCAAGGTCGTCCCGCTCACCCAGGCACCGGCCGCCTTCGAGGCGCTGGAGGGCGGCGGAGACGTGATGAAGATCCTGGTGGACTGCACCGACGAGGCCCAGGAGGCCGCCGTATGAACGCCTTCGACCTCACCGGACGGCTCGCCGTCGTCACCGGCGCCCGGCGCGGGATCGGCCGGGCCATGGCCCGGGCGCTCGCCGAGGCCGGTGCGGACGTCATCGGGGTGAGCGCCTCGCTGGAGGAGGGCGGCAGCGCGGTGGAGAAGGACGTCACCGCCGCCGGACGCAGCTTCGAGGCGATCCGCGCCGACTTCGCCGACCCCGAGGCCGTGCGGGCGCTGGGTGCGGACCTCGCGGGCCGGGAGCGTCCCGTGGACATCCTGGTCAACAACGCGGGCACGATCCGCCGGGCGCCCGCGGCCGAACACCCCGACGCGGACTGGGACTTGGTCCTCCAGGTCAATCTGAGCGCCCAGTTCGCGCTGGCCCGCGCGGTCGGCGCCCCGATGGTGGCCCGCGGGCGAGGGAAGATCATCTTCACGGCCTCCCTGCTCAGCTTCCAGGGTGGCATCACCGTCCCCGGCTACACCGCCGCCAAGCACGGCGTCGCCGGTCTCACCAAGGCGCTGGCCAACGAGTGGGCGCCGCACGGCGTCAACGTCAACGCCATCGCACCGGGCTACATCGCCACCGACAACACCCAGGCCCTCCAGGACGACCCGGTCCGCAGCAAGGCGATCCTGGACCGCATCCCGGCCGCGCGGTGGGGCAGCGCCGACGACCTCGCGGGCGCCACCGTGTTCCTGGCCTCGGACGCGGCCGCCTACGTGCACGGCACCGTCCTTCCGGTCGACGGCGGATGGCTCGGCAGATGACCGCCGAGCTCCCCGACCTGCTCGCCGAGGCGCGGATCGTGCCGGTCCTGGCCGTGCCGGATCACGCCACGGCCGCCCCGCTGGCCCACGCCCTGGCAGCAGGTGGGGCGCGCACCGCGGAGGTCACCTTCCGCACCCCGGACGCCGAGCGGGTCGTGAAGGCGATGGCCGCCGAGGGCGGTCTGGTCGTCGGCGCCGGTACCGTGCTGACCGCCGAGCAGGCGGAGCGGGCCGTGGCGGCCGGTGCGCGCTTCCTCGTCTCGCCCGGCCTCGACGACGAAGTCCTCGCAGCGGCAAGGGCGTTGGGCGTCCCGATCGCGCCGGGCGTGGCAACGGCCACCGAGTTGATGCGCGCGGTCAAGGCCGGCCTCGACACGGTCAAGCTGTTCCCCGCCGAACCCCTCGGCGGCCGGGCGATGCTCCGGGCGCTCGCCGCGCCCTTCCCCGGTGTGCGGTTCATGCCGACCGGCGGGATCGACGCCGCCGCGCTGCCCGGATACCTCGCCGAACCGGCGGTCCTGGCCGTCGGCGGCAGCTGGATGGCCACCCCCGCCCTCCTCAGGAGCGGCGACTACGCGGAGATCCGCCGGCTGACCGCCGAAGCGGTGGAGGGGAGCATGCCATGCCCGACGTGATCGCCCTCGGCGAGGTCATGCTGCGGTTCGACCCCGGTGAGGGCCGGATCCGCACCGCGCGCAGCTTCCAGGTGTGGGAGGGCGGCGGCGAGTACAACGTCGTACGCGGGCTGCGCCGCTGCTTCGGACTGCGCACCGCCGTGGTCACCGCCCTGGCGGACAACGCGGTCGGACGCCTGGTGGAGGACCTGATCCTCCAGGGCGGCGTCGACACCTCGATGATCTGCTGGATGCCCGACGACGGCATCGGCCGCACCGCCCGCAACGGTCTCAACTTCGTCGAACGCGGCTACGGCATCCGCGGCGCGCTCGGCGTCAGCGACCGCGCCCGCACCGCCGTCTCGCAGCTGCGCAAGGGTGACGTGGACTGGGACACGGTGTTCTCGGCCGGCGCACGCTGGTTCCACACCGGCGGCATCTTCGCCGGCCTCTCGGACACCACGGTCGACGTCGCCGACGAGGCGATGGCGGCCGCGCGCCGACACGGCGTCACCGTCTCCTACGACCCCAACTACCGCCCCAGCCTCTGGGCCGACCGCGGCGGTCCCGAGCGGGCCCGCGAGGTCGACCTGCGCCTGGCCCGGCACGCCGACGTCATCGTGGGCGCCCTCGGCCTCGCGGGCGAACATCCGGGCGCCGTGCGGTTCACGGCCGACGAGGTCCCGGACGCCCTCACCGCGGTGGCCGATCTGCTGCCCGGGGCCGAGGTGCTCGGGACGACCCTGCGCGAAGTGCCCTCGGCGGGCGTGAACGACTGGACCTCGGCGGCCTGGTCCGCCGAGACCGGACACCTCACCGGTCCCCGCATGACCGGCCTGCACGTCCTGGACCGCATCGGCTCCGGCGACGGCTTCGCCGCCGGACTCATCCACGGCCTGCTCGCCGGCCACTCCCTGGAACGTGCCCTCGCCTACGGCACGGCCCACGGCGCCCTGGTCATGACCACTCCCGGCGACGTCTCCATGGCCACCCTCGCCGAGGTCGAGGCGCTCATCGACGGCGGCTCGGCCCACGTCCGACGCTGAACGACCCTCTCAGGAGCATCTCTTGCACCGCCGAAAGATCCCTCACACCCCCGTCGAGGTCACCGAACTCGGCTTCGGCGCCTCGGTGATCGGCAATCTCTACCGGGTGACCGCCCCCCAGGCCGCGGCGGCCGCGATCGACGCCGCCTGGGACGCGGGCGTCCGCTACTTCGACACCGCGCCGCACTACGGCCTCGGCCTCTCCGAACGCCGGCTCGGCGCCGCCCTTTGCGACCGGCCGCGCGAGCAGTTCGTCGTCTCGTCCAAGGTGGGCCGCCTCCTCGTCCCGAACGAACACCCGCGGGGCGTGGACGACGAGGGGTTCGTCGTAGGGGACGACCTGCGCCGCCAGTGGGACTTCAGCCGGGACGGCGTGCTGCGGTCCATCGAGGAGACGTTGGAGCGCACCGGCCTGGACCGCCTCGACATCGTCTACCTCCACGACCCCGACGACCACTGGCGACAGGCCGCCGACGAGGCCATGCCCGTCCTGGCCGAGCTTCGCGCGCAGGGCGTGATCGGGGCGATCGGCGCCGGCATGAACCAGTCCGCCATGCTCGCCCGCTTCCTGCGCGAGACCGCCGCCGACGTGGTGATGCTGGCCGGGCGCTACACCCTGCTCGACCAGTCCGCCCTCGACGACGTCCTGCCCGCCGCGCAGGCCCAGGGCAAGAGCGTCGTCGCGGTCGGCGTCTTCAACTCCGGCCTGCTCTCCCGGGACCGGCCCGCCGAGGGCATGAAGTACGACTACCAGGACGCCCCCACCGACCTGGTGCGGCGGGCCCGGGCCATCGCCGAGGTGTGCGAGCGGTACGGCACCACGCTGCCGGCCGCAGCCATCGCCTTCCCCTTCGCCCACCCCGCCGTCGTCAACGTCACCCTCGGCATGCGCACCGCCGAACAGGTCAGCCGCAACGTCGAACTGCACGCTCGGCCCATCCCCGACGGCCTCTGGGACGAGCTGAGCGCGCAGGGCCTGATCAGGGCCGATGTGCCCACCGCGAGCGAGGAGCGGCATCCCCGCCGTTCCTGACCGGCACGGCGGCACGCCGGCCGCCGTCCGAGCACACCTTCTGGAGCCGCCCCATGTTCACGTCCCCCGACACCCGCATCCCGAAGGGGGGCAGACCCTCCGCCTCCCGGAGCCTGCGCCTCCTCCCGGCAGCGCTCACGATGGCGCTCTCGGCCACCGTGCTGACCTCCCTCACCACACCGACACCCGCCTCGGCCGCGACCCAGGCCACCTACTACATCGCCCCCAACGGTGACGACTCCAACTCCGGCACGATCTCGGCGCCGTTCAAGACCCTCCAGCACGCACGCGACGTCGTGCGCACGGTCAACAGCAACATGACCGGGGACATCAACGTCTATCTCCGGGGCGGCACCTACCCGGTGAACAGCACCATCAACTTCACCTCGGCCGACTCCGGCACGAACGGGCACCAGATCGTCTACGCCGCCTACCCGGGCGAGAAGCCGGTCCTGGACGGTGGCGTGCAGGTGACCGGCTGGACCCAGCAGAGCGGGAACATCTGGAAGGCCACCCTCAACCGCGACAACAAGCTCCGCGCCCTCTACGTCAACGGCAAGCGCGCCCAGATGGCGTCGAAAACGATCAACTCGGCCGGATGCTACGGGACCTACACCGTCACGGCCGGCCAGGCCCCCTGGGCCTGGGAGTCGGGTTCGCAGTGCGACGGGGCCAAGTACAGCCTCTCCGACCTGCCGGCCATCGCGTCCAACCAGGACGACGTCGAGATCAAGTCGGCCACGACCTGGACCACGGCCATCGTGGGCGTCCGTCAGATCACCACGAGCTCGGACGGCGCCAACCGCGTGGCCCTGTTCCAGCAACCGGGCGCGGCCATAGCCCAGGCGCCGCCGTACGGTCCGTTCGTGGCCAGCGGCAGTCATACGTTCATGAACGCGTACGAGTTCCTGGACACGCCGGGTGAGTTCTACTTCGACAAGACGGCTCACACGCTGTACTACTACAAGTCCGGCTCCGAGGACATGACCACGGCGGATGTCTTCGCGCCGAACAACGTGTCCACCCTCCTCAAGATCGCCGGCACGTCGACCACAGACCACGCGCGGAACCTCACGTTCTCCGGGCTCACGGTCGAGCACTCCGACTGGAACCTGGTCAATGTCGCGGGCTCCGTCTTCCGGCAGGGAACGCAGGGCAACGCCAGCTCCACCGTGTACGCGAAGCAGAACTTCCACGCGTACACCTACCGCAACGTCGACCTGCCGCCCGCGGCCGTCCAGATCGAGAACGCCGACGGGATCGTCCTGCAGCGCAACACGGTGCAGCACACCGGCGCCGACGGGATCACCCTGGCCAACGACGTGACGGACTCGCAGCTGACCGGCAACTTCACCAATGACATCGCCGGTTCCGCCCTCACCGTGGGACACCCCCAGCACGTGTACATAGGGGACTACACCTCGACCAACCACGAGAAGTACCCCGTGAACGTCGAGGGCGTCTGCAAGAACATCACCGTCCGGGACAACTACCTCTACGACAGCGCGGTGCTGTTCCAGGGGTCGAGCCCCGTGTCCGCCTACTTCGTCGACACCCTCGACCTGGAACACAACCGGATCGAGAAGGCCCCCTGGGCCGGCATCACACTCGGATGGGGCTGGTGGAACTTCGACGGTTCGACGGGCTCGGTCAATCCCGGTAACCCGACCACAACGGCGAAGAACAACACCGTCAAGTACAACGAGCTCGTCGACACCATGCAGGTGCTCGGCGACTCCGCTCCCATCTACACCCTGGGCAACCAGCCGGGCACCGAGATCAGCAACAACTTCCTCACGGGTGTGCCGGCCGGCCACAAGTACGGCCTCCACCCCGACGAGGGCTCCGCCAACATCAACGAACACGACAACGTCCTCGACGTCGACCCGAACGTGGCGTACGTCATCAACTCCGGGACGTGGGGCAAGCAGCACGACCTGACCATCACCAACACCTACGGACCCGTCAACACGATCTTCAGCAAGAGCGTTCCGAACAGCACCATCGACAACGTGCGGGTGTACACGGACAAGGTGTGGCCGTCGCAGGCGTACGCCATCGCCGTGAACGCGGGCCTGGAAGACGCCTACAAGGACATCATCCCCGCCGCCAACACGACCCCGCAGGACTACGCGCTGCCCGCCAGCACCTTCACCGGCAAGGGCGACGTGACCATTCCGGTGCGCAGCCCGGGAGACTCGACCAAGACACTCTGGCTGGCTCCCTCCGGTACGACCTCGTTCACCGCCGGTCCCACCATGACCAGCGCGAGCGGCACCGCGACCGGCATCAACGTCCCGCAGGCCGCCGGTGACTACCGCCTCTACGTCCTCGACTCCCAGGGGCACGCCTCCGCCGCGTCGAAGGCGCTCGTGCGGCAGCGCTGGAACCACGTCGACGACAAGGCGGCCGGGGTGACCTACTCCGGCACGTGGTCGAACTGGAACGACACCAAGGACATGAACGGGTCCGAGAACTTCACGAGCACCGCGGGCAACTACGCCCAGTTCGCGTTCACCGGCACGGGTGTCCGGTACCTCAGCATGACGCAGCCCAACATGGGCAAGGTCGACGTCTACCTCGACGGCACCCTCGCCCAGGCCGGCATCGACGCCTATGCCTCGACGGTGACGAAACAGGTGCCGTTGTTCGAGAAGACGGACCTCGCCGCGGGCCCCCACACGATCAAGGTGGTGTGCACCGGCACGAAGAACGCCGCTTCGTCCGGCGCCGTCTGCGCGCTGGACGCTTTCGCCTCCATCGCGTTCCCCGTGACGAACGCCAACTACAAGATCGTCAACAAGAGCAGTTCCAAGGCGGTCGACGTCTCGGGCGCGTCCATGTCCGCCGGAGCCAACGTCATCCAGTGGACCGACAGCGGAGCCCTGAACCAGAACTGGCGCTTCGCCCCGGTGGGTGACGGCAGCTACGAGATCGTCAGCCGCAACAGCGACCTGCTGATGGACGTCAGCGGCGGGGTCACCACGGACGGCGCGAACATCGTCCAGTCGTCCGACACCAACGCCGCGAACCAGCGATGGACCCTGGTCGCCACCGGAAGCGGCTACTACAAGATCAAGAACGTGAACAGCAACGACCTGCTCACCGTGTCCTCGGGAGGCACTCAGCTCGTCCAGTCGACCGACACCGGCGCCGACAGCCAGCTGTGGAAGATGGTGAACGTGGACTGACACCCCGCACCAACCACTCGGCGGGCGGCCCCCGGGCGGGGGGGGCCCCGCGC
>NZ_JBHUXV010000177.1:0-14855 GCF_042669125.1 Streptomyces sp. NPDC057253
AAGGTCATCGCCGACGCCATCGGCAAGGCCGTCAGCGCCCGCAAGCCCAAGACCCGCTACGCCACCGGCTTCGGCGCCCGCCCCATGATCACCCTGCGCGGCCTCCTCTCCGACCGCGGCTTCGACTCCTTCATCTCCCGCGCCACCGGACTCCCCCGCACCTGAACGGGCCTGCCGCCGGGCGCCCGGGGCCGTGCATGACATGGCCCCGGGAAGCCGAAGCGGTCGCCCCGTGCCCTCCCGGGCGACCAGCTCCTCCCGCACATCCACGCCGTACATCCACGCGGACCGTCTCCAGACCGGGTCCGACTGGACCGACCCGTCTGCGGACGCAGGGCGCGTCCCGCGCTTCGTTGTCGCCCAAGGAGTCCCTCATGGCCATCACGACCCTCCCCCAGCGAGTCGCGGAGATCCTCTCCCGGCCCGTCACGATCAACGGCCTGACCATCCCGAACCGCATCGTGATGTCACCGATGACCCGCATGCAGTCGCCGGGCGGCATACCGGGCGAGAACGTGGCGTCGTACTACGCGCGCCGCGCTGCCGCCGGTGTGGGCCTGATCATGACCGAGGGGACGTTCGTGGGTCATGAGTCCGCGGGCGGGCTGGACGGCGTTCCGTTGTTCCACGGCGAGGAACAGCTCGCCGGCTGGAAGGCGGTCGCCGACGCGGTGCACGCGGCCGGCGGAAGGATCATGCCGCAGCTCTGGCACCTGGGCATCATGCGTCCCGGCGGCGGGGCGCCCTGGCCGGACGCGCCCGTCATCGGCCCGTCCGGCCTCGGCCTCGACGGGGCCGAGGGTGCGGGCAGGGCCATGACGCAGCAGGACATCGACGACGTGATCGCGTCCTTCGCCGAGGCGGCCGCGGCGGCGGAGCGGATCGGCTTCGACGGAGTCGAGGTGCACGGTGCCCACGGCTTCCTGATCGACCAGTTCCTGTGGACCCGCACCAACCGCCGCACGGACGGTTACGGCGGCACCCTGACCGCCCGCGCGAAGTTCGCCGCGGAGGTCGTCGCCGCCATACGGGACGCGGTCTCACCGGAGTTTCCCGTGCACCTGCGTTTCTCGCAGTTCAAGAACAACAACTACGACGCCCGTATCGCCGAGACCCCCCAGGAACTGGAGACGCTCCTCACGCCTCTCGCCGAGGCCGGGGTGGACGCCTTCCATGCCTCCACCCGCCGCTACTGGGTGCCGGAGTTCGACGGTTCCGGCCTCAACCTCGCGGGCTGGGCGAAGAAGGTCACCGGCAAGCACGCCATCACGGTCGGCTCCGTGGGGCTGGGCGGCGGGACCGACTACGTCGACACGCTGTTCCAGGGCAAGGGTGCCGCACTCCGGAACCTCGACGACCTCCTGGACCGGCTGGAGGCGGAGGAGTTCGACTTGGTGGCCGTCGGCCGGTCCCTGCTCCAGGACCCCGAGTGGGCGGCGAAGGTTCTCACCGGGCGCCTGGACGAACTGACCCCGTTCGATACGGCCGCTCTGGCCACGCTCAGCTGAAGCCCGGGGCGCGGACCGCCCGGGGCCGGACGGAAAGCGCGGGGACCGCAGCACTCACATGGCTCGCGACCCAGGCACCACGCCCGGAGTCCAACGCCGTCACCAACCTGAGGCGGGAGCCCCAACCGCGGCCAGGGCTCGCACCTCCCAGGACCGGGGCCGCGTCGAGCGGCAGTGGCCCCGCCCGCGCCGAATCCGTGGGGACGGGATCGGCGCGGGTCCCGGGCCCGGCGGCCGGACACATCCCCCCTGTCCGTCCGCCGGGCCCGCGGAAGCACCGTCCCCGTTGCCTTCTGACGGCACCGTTCGGCGGCTACGGCATCGAGTGCCGACTCGAGCTCCGTCCGCGGGAGTTCAGCGGACGTCGACGTAGTCGGTGACCCGGGCGAGAGCCAAAGCCTTTGCCGCGCGCGGAACTCACGGGAAAGTCGGCCGCCCGTGCGGCCGGGGCTCGGCTGCACGGGCGGGGCGGGGTGGGTCAGAGGTGTTGCTCCGTGGCCCTGATGCGGTCGTACTCGTCCTGGCGTTCGTCCTTGATGTACGCCGGGATCGGGAAGTCCCACCAGCCGGGGACCCAGGGGCCGGCGGCGGCGCGGTCCGTGGGGACCTCGATCACGGCGGGGGCGCCGGACTGGACCGCCTTGCGCAGCGTCGGCTCCAGGGACGCGGCGTCGTTGACCTTCCACGACTCGATCCCGAAGGACCGGCCCAGGGCCGCGAAGTCGGGGCTGTACGGCGAGCCGTCGGGGTGCGAGAACTCGACGCCGATGTGCCGCGAGGTCTGCTTGCGCTGGCCGCCCCGGATCGACATGTAGCCCGCGTTGTTCTGGACCACGAAGATCACCGGTGCGTCGGCGGTGACGCTCAGGGCGATCTCCTGGGCGGTCATGAGGAAGTCGCCGTCGCCGAGGACGCACACGACCGGGCTGTCCGGCCGGGCCAGCTTGGCGCCGACGGCGGCCGGGATCGCCCAGCCCATGGAGGAGAAGCCACCGGACGTGAGGTGGGTGCGCGGGTTGTAGACCGGGAAGGTCTGCTTCACCGCTCCCTGGGTGTTGCCCGAGCCCGCGACGATGATCGCGTCACGCGGGAGCACCGAGCGCAGGGCGCCGAGCGGGCGCTGGGAGGTGAAGGGGAAGCGGTCGCTGTCCCGGCGCCCGGCGAGCTTGTCCTCCCAGTCCTGCTTGAGCCGGGCGAGTTCGGCGAGGTACTCGGAGCGGTCGACACCCTGGGTGGGGAGCGAGTCGACGATGGCCGCGACGGCACGCTGGGCGTCGGCGACGATGCCCACCTCCGCCGGATAGTTCTTGCCGATCTCGTGCGGGTCGATGTCGATGTGGATGAGCTTGGCGGGCGGGATCGAGAAGCTGATGCCCTTGGCGTAGCTGGAGGCGGACCAGTCGGTGAAGCGGCAGCCGACCGAGACCACCACGTCGGCGGAGCTCGCGATCGCGTTGCCGGTCATGGTGCCGGTCTGGCCGACGCTGCCGGCGAACAGCTCGTGGTCCTCGGGAAAGGCGCTCTTGCCGTTCCACGTGGTGACGACCGGGATCCGCCACTTCTCGGCGAGCGCGAGGACCACGTCGGAGGCCTCGGAGGTGATCGCGCCGCCGCCGACCACGATGACCGGACGCCTCGCCGCGCGCAGCACGTCGACCGCGCGGTCCACGGCCTCCGGGTCGGGGTGCTGGCGGCCCACCGGGATTCGGCGCTCCAGGTCGTGGAGTTCGACGTTAGCCGCCTCGGCCTGTACGTCCATGGGGACTTCGAGGTGCACCGGGCCCGGGCGGCCGGTCAGCATGGAGTTGAAACAGCGGTGCAGGACGAAGGGGAGCTCCTCGACCCGGGTGACGACCCAGTGCCGTTTGCTGACGGCCTCGGCCACCTTGGGGAAGTCGTTCGCCGTGTAGCGGTCGAGTTCCTGGAGCAGTCCGTGGCCGCGCATGTGCGTCGGGGGGCCGCCGGTGACGACGAGCACACTGGTGGAGTCCGTGAACGCGGTGCCCATGCCGATGACGGTGTTGCTCGCGCCGGCGCCGATGGAGGTCACCGCGGCCTGCGGTCGGCCGGTGACGCGGTAGTAGCCGTCGGCGAGGTGGACGGCGCTCTGCTCGTGGAAGGTCTGGATGAAGGGGATCCTGGACTCGTCGTCGAGGAAGGCGTCGGTCAGTGACCAGATGCCGTGGCCGGGGATGCCGGCGACGACGTCGACCCCGTAGTTGCGCAGGGTCCGCGCGACGATCTGGCCTCCGGTGAGGACGGGCATGGTGTGTTCCCAATCGGCTCGGGTCGGATGGTGGGGTCAGGCGCTGTGGCGGGCGGCCCAGGCGAAGCCCTGGGTGCACAGGCGGGTGACGTCCGGGTTCTGGAGGTCGTCGAGGTCGTGTCCGACCGCGCTGTAGAAGACGCGGCCCTCGCCCCAGGTGCGGGTCCATGCCTGGGGGATGGTGTTTCCCTCCAGCCAGGGCAGGTGGTCGCCGGTGAAGGTGGTCTCGGCGAGGACGTGGTTGTTGGGGTCGACGGACATGTAGTACTGCTCGGAGGCGACCCGGAAGTCCTGCACCCCGGCGGTGATCGGGTGGCCGGTGTCCGTGACGGTGACCTCGTAGGGGTACTTCACGCCTTCGCCGGCGGGGTGTTCGAGGAAGCTGCCGCCGATCAGCCAGTGGTACTTGAGGCTGGTGCGGAACGCGGCGGCCGCGCCGTGCCAGGCGGCGATGCCGGTGCCGCTCTCCACCGCCTCCAGCAGGTGCGACTCCTGGGCGACGGTCAGCCCTTCGGACAGCAGCGCGTTGTTCCAGTTGAGGGCGATGAGGTCGTAGCCGGTGAGGTCGGCGTCCAGCGCGAAGACGTCGTTGGTCTCGTCGACGTCGAATCCGAGGCTCTTGAAGATCGGGAGGGCCCATTCCTCGGCCACCTGGTAGGGCTTGTGGCCGGGCCAGCCTCCGTAGAGGTACAGGACGCGGGTCATGCGGGGCTCCCTCCGGTCGTGTTCTCCAGGGCCGCGGCGCGGCTGCGCAGGCGTTCGGCCACCTCGATGGCGTCGCCCTCCGGCGCGGTGGACTTGCGCTCCGGCTTCATGGTCAGCAGGTACACCAGGCCCACGGCGGAGACGATGAGGAACCCGATGAGCGCGATCCACCGGTCCACGAACGGGGTTCCGGAGTCACCCGTGGGCCAGGCGAGGAGGACCATCCCGAGCACGCCGTAGGTCAGGGCCGCCACGGTCACCGGGAAGCCCCAGCGGCCCAGCGTCCAGGCCCCGGCGGGGCGCCAGCCCTTCAGGCGCATCCGCAGGGCGGCCAGTACGACCATCATGAAGGCCGCGTATCCGGCGAGCATCTGGAAGGCCGCGATCTTGGTGAGGGAGTCGGGCGAGTAGTAGACGAACACGAAGAGCAGCAGCGGAAGGACGTTGACCGCCAGCAGGGCGTTCAGGGGGACCCGGTGCTTGCGGGAGATCCTCGAGAAGACGCGGGATCCCGGGAACATGTCGTCGCGGGCGAAGGAGAAGACGATCCGGCTGGCGGCGGCCTGCTGGCTCATCACCCCCGCGATGAAGGACGTCATGATCACCGTGAGCACCGCCTTGGTGCCGATGGTGCCGACCGCGCTCTGGAGGATCGAGGGGATCGGGTTGGTGTCCTCGCCGGAGAGGATCGAGCCGAGGTCCGGGGCCGCGAGCGCGTAACCGACGAACGCGAACAGCGCGGCCACGCCACCGACGGCCACGGTCAGCTGCATGGCCCGCGGGATGCTGCGGGAGGGGTTGGGAACCTCTTCCGCGATCTCGCCGCACGCCTCGAAGCCGTAGAAGAGGAAGAGCCCGACGAGTGAGGCGGCGATGAAGGCCATGACGTAGTTGTCGTGGGTGGAGCTGCTGGTCTCGAAGAAGATCGAGACGGAGTTGTGCCGCTCGAAGACCAGCAGGTAGAGGCCGACGACGACGATGCCGATCAGTTCCGCCGCGAGGCCGATCTTCGAGATCAGGGCCAGGGTCCTGGTGCCGAAGCAGTTGCAGATCAGGCAGACGACGGTCACCGCGGCCGCGATCCACAGGCGCTGGGCGGGGGTGGAGCTGATGGCGGGTTCGGCCGCGGTTCCGGCGAAGAGGCTGGCGGCGAAGTCCGAGCTGAACAGTGCGGTGCTGGTGATGCCGATGGTGATGCAACAGATGTAGGTCCAGGCGTTGAACCAGGCATAGCGCCCGTTCCACAGCCGTCTGACCCATTGGTACAGCCCGCCCGCGAGCGGGAACTGCGAGACGACCTCGCCGAAGACCAGCGCGACCAGGAACTGCCCGGCCCCGACGATCCCGATCCAGAAGACGGACGGTCCGCCGGCGGTCGCCAGACCGACCGCGAAGAGGGCCACGACACCCACCAGGGGTGACAGGTACACGAAGCCCAGGGCGAAGTTGCCCCACAGGCTGACCTTGCGGTCGAACTTCTGCTCATAGCCGAGTACGGCGAGCATGTCCGCGTCGGCGGCCGAGGAGACGGGGCTCTCGGCCCCGCCCGGCGCGCCTACGGGGGTGGATGGGGGCGCCGCGTGCGCCTCGTTGTCGGTGGCTGACATGACGATCTCCGTGGGTCGAAGGGGAGGTGCTCCTTGTCGAGGGGTTGCCGTGCCGCTGCCGCGGTCCGGCATAAGCCGCGATCCGTCATCGCGGCTCAGCTCTGCTCGAAGGTGTGGTCGGTCCAGTCCAGGCGGGCCGATCCGTGGCGCGCGGCGCGGACGTCTCCCGAGCGCGCGTGTCCCTCGAAGTTCTCGATGCGTGAGGCCCTGCCGCAGATCTCGCCGAGCCGGGCACTGGAGGCGGGGTCGCGGATCTCCTGGTAGGTCACGGTCTTGAGGTACTTGCCGACCCAGAGGCCGCCGGTGTAGCGGGCCGCGCCCAGGGTGGGCAGTACGTGGTTGGTGCCGATGACCTTGTCGCCGTACGCGACGCAGGTCTTGTCGCCCAGGAACAGGGCGCCGTAGTTGCGCATGCGGTGCAGCGCCTCGCGGGGCTTGGCGGTGAGGATCTGGACGTGCTCGCTGGCGTATTCGTCGGCGAGTGCGTAGGCGGCGTCCAGGGTGGGGACCACGATCACCTCGCCGTGGTCGCGCCAGGCACGGCCGGCGACGTCGCCGGTGGACAGGCCGGGCAGCAGCTTGTCCACCCAGGCGATGGTCTGCCGGCCCACCTCCTCGGAGGTCGTGATGAGGACGGCCGGGGAGTCGGGGCCGTGCTCGGCCTGGGACAGCAGGTCCGTCGCCACCACGAACGGGTCCGCGGTGCCGTCGGCGACGATCAGTACCTCGGTCGGTCCGGCGAAGAGGTCGATGCCGACCTCGCCGAACAGCTGGCGCTTGGCCTCCGCCACGTAGGCGTTGCCGGGGCCGGCGAGCATGTCGACGGCGTCGATCGTCTCGGTGCCCAGCGCCAGGGCGGCCACGGCCTGGACACCGCCGATGACGTAGATCTCGTCGGCGCCGGCCAGGTGCATCGCGGCGATGCTGACGGGCGGCGGGGCACCCCGGTCGGGCGGGGTCGTCGCGGCGACGCGCTCGACACCGGCGACCTTGGCCGTCAGGACGGTCATGTGGGCCGACGCGGTGAGGGGGTAGCGGCCGCCGGGGACATAGGCGCCGGCCGCGCCGATGGGGAGGTTGCGCTGCCCCAGGAACACTCCGGGCAGGGTCTCCACCTCGAAGGCGGTGAGGGAGTCGCGCTGCGCCTGGGCGAAGCCGCGGACCTGCTTCTGGACGAACCGGAGGTCGTCGAGGACCGTCTCGGGGACCGAGGCGACGACGGCGGCGATCCGGTCGGGACCGAGCCGGTAGGACTCCGGGCTCCAGTCGTCGAACTTCTGCGACCAGCGGCGCACGGCGGCGTCGCCGTTCGCCCGGACATCGGCGATCACGTCGGCGACGGTCTCGACGATTTCCGGACGGCTGGTCCGCGACGTCTGGACGGCGACAGGAGCCTTGATGGTCTGGTGTTGGGCTGACACTCTGCACTCCTTGCACGGGGTCGTGCCTGCGGGCTTGCCCTGAAGTCTGGGGAAACACGAGGTGTGACGACAGGCACGATGTGTGCAATATTGGCCGCCGATCCTGCACACACCGAGGTCGTGGCTCATGGCTGAAGTCCTGACGGTCCGTACCGCCCTGGAGCTTGAGGTGTTTACGCGCACGACCGTGCGTGTGTATGCCGGGGAGAGGAATCTGGACCGCCCCGTGCGCTGGGTGCACACCGGTGAGATCCCGGACATCCACCGCTTTCTCACCGGTCAGGAGATGCTGCTGACGGCGGGCCTCGGCATGGGCGCGACCTCGCTGGAGCAGCGGGCCTTCATCCGGCGGCTCGCGGACGCCCACGCGGCCGTGCTCGTCGTGGAACTGGCCGGGCGCATGTTCGACGCCATGCCGGAGGCGGTGATCGAGGAGGCGGAGGCGGTCGGGCTGCCCCTGGTGGGGCTCACCGACGAGATCCCCTTCGTCGAGACGTCGGCGCAGGTCCACGAGGTGCTGGTCGGGATGCGCGTCCAGCAGCTGATCGCCGAGGAGGCCACCAGCCAGGCGTTCATGGACCTGCTCCTGGCCGACGAGGACTACGTCGGCGTGGTCAGGGAGCTGGCCCGGCGCACCGGGCACCCCGTGGTGCTGGAGGATGTCGCCCACCAGATGCTGGCGTACGGCGGCGCGACGCCGGAGGCCGACCGGGTCGTGGACGAGTGGAGCGCGCACTCCCGGGCGATCCACGAACGCCACACCTCCCTCGCGACGCAGGACCCCGCGGTGCCCACCGCCCCGGCGGCCTCGTTCCGCGAGGTCGCGCCCTGTGCCCGCCAGCCCGTGGTGCTGCGGGGCGAGTCATGGGGCTGGCTGCACCTGCTGCACGGCGGTCAGCGGCCGAGCCCGCCCGAACTGCGGACGCTGGAGCGCGCCGCCGCGGCCATCGCGATCTCGCTGCTGAGCGAGCGGGAGAGCGGCGCCCGTGCCTCCCAGCGCCAGACGGCCCTGCTCAACCGGCTGCTGCTCGGCGACATCACGGGAGAGCGGTTCGTGACCCTCGCCCTGGCGCTCGGCCAGGACCTGCGGGGCCGGGACCTGATCGTCGTCACGGCCTGGGCCGGGGACGAGGAGCCCACCAAGGACCACCATCTCGCCCGCCTCCTCCAGGACGCCGGCCGGCCCGCCGTCGTGGGCGACACCGGGGACTTCGACGTGGCGGTCGTGGGCCTGCCCGCTCGCACGGACGCCGGCCGGGTCCAGAGCCTGTTGGCCGAGCACGGGGTGCGGGCCGGCGTCAGCCGGATCGTGGAGCCGGCGGCCCTTCCGCTGGCGCTGCGCCAGAGCCGCAGCGCGGCGTCCGTCGCGGCGGCGGCCTCGACCGCGGAAGTGCGTCACTTCGACGACCTGGGAGCGCTGCGTCTCCTCGTCGCCCTCTCCGAGGGTCCTGAGCTACGACGCTATGTCGAGGACGAGCTCGGCCCGCTCCTGGAGCACGACGCGCTGGTGAAGAACCCGCTGCTGCCCACCCTGCGCACCTTCCTCGACTGCGGCGGCAACAAGGCGCGGGCGGCGGAGGAGCTCTTCATCCAGCGGCGCACCCTCTACCACCGCCTCGACCGGCTCGCCGAGATCCTCGGCCTCGACCTCACACAGGTCAGCAACCAGCAGCGGCTGCAACTGGCCGTGCGCGGACATGACCTGCTGCGCAAGCCGACGCTGCGGCGGACCTGACCCCTACGGCGTCAGCTCTTCGTCGCCCTGGCCAGGGACGGGGCGATGCGCAGGGCGTTCGCGCCGATCGTCAACGCCGGATTCAGCGCCGCGGAGGACGGGAAGAACGACGAGTCGGCCAGCCAGAGGTTCTCGACGTCATGGCTGCGGCACAGCGGATCGAGCACGCTCCGCGCCGGATCGTGACCCGCCACCGCCGTTCCGCACATGTGGGAGTTGGTCTCGATGCCCATGCGCTGGGTGAAGATCAGCGGATAGCCGGCCTTGCGGACCGCCCGGGTCACCCGGCGCACGAGTTCGTGGTGGGGCGCGAGGTTGGTCGGCGTCCAGTCGATGAGGATGCGGTCGCCGTCCACGCGGACCCGGTTGTCCCGGGACGGGAGGTCCTCGGTGGTCAGGTAGATGTCCAGGCTCCTGGCCGCCATGAGCTTCAGGGCCCAGGTCGGTGCCCAGGGACGCGCGGGCTTGAGCATGGGGGCCTGGAGCTTGCCCAACATCTGGAGGTTCCCGAGCGGGAAGCGCGTGCCCGGTCCGGCCTCGTAGAAGTCGTTCAGGCCCAGGGTCTTCTGCCACTTGGTGGGGTTGGTCCGCAGCGGGTTGACCCCGACGAAGAACGTGCTGTTGTGGACCATGTAGTTGCGGCCGAGCAGCCCCGAGGAGTTGCCGAGGCCCTGAGGGTGCCGGTCGTCGGCCGAACGCAGCAGCAGCGCGGCCGAGTTGACGGCACCTCCGGCGAGGGCGAAGGACTTGGCGTTGATCCGCAGGATCCGGCCCTCGTGCCGTGCCTCGGCGGCGACGACCCTGCGGCCGTCGGGCGAGGTGATCAGGCGGGTGACCTCCGCGCCCGTGAGGATCCTGACGCCGTCGTGCAGCGCGGGGAGCAGCAGCCGGTTCTCGGCGTCGGACTTCATGCCGGTCTCGTCCGGACAGCCGTCGGCGGTCGTCACGGCGGCGCGGTCGGCCTGGGTGCTGATGTTCAGGGCGTTCGGGGTGTGGAACGGATGCAGGCCCTGCCGGCGCAGCGACCGGGAGAACCGCTCGATCTCCGGTTCGTGCCGGAGCGCCGGATACGGGTACGGCTTGGAGCGGGGCGGCTCGGTCGGGTCCTCGTCGCCCCGGCCGTGCACCTGGAGCAACTCCTCCATGGCGGTGTAGAAGGGCTCCAGGTCGTCGTAGCCGAAGGGCCAGGCGTGCGAGACCCCCTCGTGGTGTTCCACCTCGGTGAAGTCGCTGCGCCGGAACCGGGGCAGCATGGCGCCGTAGAAACGGGTGTTTCCGCCCACCCAGTAATAGACACCCGGCGCGAAAGGCTTTCCGGTGCTGCCGTCGTACCAATGGCCGGCGTTCTTGTAGCGGCCCTTGAGATACATCTCGGCGGGCTGGGAGTTCTCGGGTTCGCGGGGGAGGAAACGGCCCCTTTCCGCGACGAGGACGTCGAGACCGGAGTCCTTCAGCGCCCAGGCCAGCGTGGAACCGCCCATGCCGGAGCCGATGATCAGGACGTCGGTGCTGATCTCCTCGACGGTGCCGACGGACACGAGGGCGTCGGGCCGGAGCTCCGGGGGTGTGTAGTCATGACGGACCGGGTCGGACATGAGGAGGAATCCCCTTAGGCGCTCGGATAAGGCGAGGTTCCCGAAAAGCGTAAGCAGCGGCCTGAAGGCAGCACATGCACGGAATGGGCAACGACTGCGGCCCGGGTTGCTCACTTCGTGCAGGTGCCGAGCAGACGGCGGCGCCGACCCGTCACACGGCCCTGACGACCGTGCCGCCGGCTTCGAGCGCCGTGACCTCCTCGGCTGCCGCGGTCGCGTCGGTGACGAGGGTGTGCACGAGGGCGGCGGGGCCGACGTGGGCGTAGGCGGTGTGGCCGAGTTTGCTGCCGTCGGCGGCGGCGACGATACGGCGGGAGGAGGCGATGCCCGCCTTCTTCACCGCGGCGTCGTCGAGGTCGTAGGCGGTCAGGCCGTCGCCCGCGCTCAGCCCGCAGCAGCCGATGACGGCGGTGTCGAAGCGCAGGGCGGCCAGGGAGGCCAGCGTGAGGGGGCCGGTGAGGGCTCCTTCGGCTGCGCGGGGCTGGCCGCCGGGCACGACCAGGGTGGCCGGGCCGGGTGTCTCGGCGAACAGGTGGATCGCCTGCAGGGACAGCGGCATCACGGTGACGGGCCGCTCGCGCAGGAGGCGGGCGACCTCCAGGCAGGTGGTGCCGCTGTCCAGGAGGACGCTCTCGCCGTCGGCGACGAGCGCGGAGATCTCGGCGGCGATCCGGCGTTTGGCCTCGACCGCCTCGTGGGCGCGCAGCGCGAAGGGGGGCTCCTCGCCCCGCAGCAGAAGGGTGCGTGCCCCGCCCCGGACGCGTTCGAGGACGCCCTGGGCGGCGAGGGTGTCGAGATCGCGCCGAATGGTCATCTCCGAGGCGCCGGTCAGCTCGGCCAGCTCCTGGACGGTGGCGCCTCCGGAGTCCCGGACGACCTTCGCGATCAACCCGTGCCGGTCTGCGTTGCTCATACGGCGATTGAACACCACCGAGAAACGAACAACCAAGTTGTTCGTTCCCCCGGTTTTCAAACACGATGAATGTTCGTTACGGTGGTCGGCATGGAACGTCCCCTGCGAGCCGCCCGCGTGGCGACCTATGTCTACTTCGTCCTGTACGGCACCCTGCTGGGCACCTGGGTGGTGCACATCCCCGCGATCGAGGAACGCGTCGGCATCAGCCACGCGGCGCTCGGCGGCCTGCTGGTGGTGCTCGGGCTCGGGGCCTTCGTGGGCATGCAGGTGGCGGGCCCGCTGACCGACCGCCTCGGCACCCGCGCCGTGGTACCCGCCGGCGGCGTGCTGTGCGGGGCGACCCTGTTCCTGCCCGGTCTCGCCCACGATCCGTGGACGCTGGCCGGCGCGCTGCTGGTCTTCGGGCTCTGCAACGGCTGCCTGGACGTGAGCATGAACGCCCACGCCGTGCACGTGGAGAAGGCGTACGGCCGCCCCGTGATGTCCGGCTTCCACGCCACGTTCTCCGTCGGCGGTGTCCTCGCCGCACTCGCCGGAGCGGGCGCGGCGAGCGCCGGACTGCACCCGGCCGCGAGCATGGCCGCCGTGGGAGCCGTCGGCGTCGTGATCGCCGTGGTCACGGCCCGTCACCTGCTGCCCGCCGCTCCCGCCGTCGACGACCCCGGCCTCGCGGCGGGGACCGGGACGTCACCGGCCGCCGAGGGCGGCGGTACCACCGGCCGGGTCTGGCTGCTGGCCGTCCTTGCGCTGATGGTCATGCTCTGCGAGGGCGCCGCCAACGACTGGAGCGCCCTGCACCTGCGGGATGTCATGGGCGCGTCCGCCGGTGCGGCGGCCTTCGCGTACGGCACCTTCGCCGCCGCCATGACCGTAGGCCGACTGCTCGCGGACCGCTTCGCCGCCCGGTTCGGTTCCCTGGCGATCCTGCGGCACGGCGCGGCCATGGCCGCCGTCGGCATCACGCTCGTGACCCTCGGCCCGTGGATGTGGGCGGTGTTCGCCGGCTGGGCGCTGTTCGGCCTGGGGCTGTCCGGCTGTGTCCCGCAGCTGTTCAGCGCGGCCGGGCACGCCGACCCCTCCGCCGCGGGGGCCAACGTGTCGCGCGTCGCCGGGCTCGGCTACGTCGGCATGCTCGCCGGGCCCGCCGTGATCGGCTGGCTGACCCAGGTCGTCGCCCTCGACCACGCCTTCGTCCTGCTGATCCTGCTGTGCGTGACCACGGCCGTGGGCGCCGGCGTCCTGCGCACCGACCCGGTCGTCGTCCGCCGGGGCGAGAGGGCGGCGGCCGACGGGACCCGCGAGCACGAGCCGGCGGGCGACCCCCACTGACCGCTTGTGCGGCACGGTCCCTGACAACCGTGCCGCACAAGCCCTCCTCTCCCCCAGCCACCAGGACCGGGACAAGCTCTCGGCCGACCGAAGGAGCCCCGATGTCCGAGTCCCCCACATCCCCCGCCCGCGGCCGGGTCGGTGTCATGCTGCCGCTCGATCTCCCCGTCGGGGAGGTGCTCCCCTACGTCCGGCGTGCCGAGGAACTGGGCTTCGACCAGGTCTGGGTGGTGGAGGACCTCGGCTGGCGCGGCGGTGTCGCCCAGGCCGCCACCGTCCTCGCGTCCACCACGAACCTCACCGTCGGCATCGGCATCCTGCCCGCCGGGGCCCGCAACGTGGCCTTCGCCGCGATGGAACTGGCCACCCTCGCCCAGCTCCAACCCGGCCGGGTCATCGCGGGCATCGGCCACGGCATGCCCGACTGGATGCGCCAGGCCGGTTCCTGGCCCGCCAGCCCCCTGACGCTGATCAAGGAGTACGCGACAGCGCTGCGCCTGCTGATCGCCGGTGAGCCCGGCCCCGCGGGCGGCCGCTACGTGCGCTGCGAGGGCGTCGTCCTCACCGAGATCCCGGACACCGTGCCCCCGGTGATCCTCGGCGTCCGCGGCCCCAAGTCGCAGGCGGTCGCGGGCGAGGTCGCCGACGGACTCCTCCTGGCCGAGCCGGCCGCCCCCGGGTACATCACCGCGTCCCTGCGCAACCTGGGCCCCGCCGCCTCGGACTCCCCGGAGATCGTCGTCTACGACGCCGCCGCCGTGGACGACGACGAGGAAGCCGCCCTGACCCGGGTCCGCGCGGCCCTGGAATCCGTCGGCGAGCCGCAGTGGGCCGCGCACATCGACCCGCTGCCCTTCGCCGGGGAACTGCGCGCACACCGCGCCGCGAGCCCCGACGCCCGGCACTTCGCCCGGACGATGCCCGCCGACTGGGTCCGTGCGCTGAGCATCGCCGGCACCCCCGCCCAGGCCCGCGCGGCGATCGAGGCCCGCCACGCGGCCGGTGCGACCAGCGTCGTCCTCGCCCCGGCGGGCCCCGACCGCCTGACCGCACTCGACTCGCTCGCCCGCGCCCTGCCCCACCGGCACTGACCCGAACGCCCCGAGCCCCGAAGGGATCCGTATGTCCACCGACCGCCGCCGCATCGTGCTCTTCGACCTGTTCGGGGTCATAGCCCGCCACCAACGCCCGGGCGCCCTGGAGAAGATGGCCGCCCGCTGCAAGGCCGACACCGACGCCTTCACCACCGCCTACTGGACCCACCGCCCGCCCTACGACGCCGGTCGGCGGACCGCGTCCGCGTACTGGACCGACGTCCTGCGCGCGCTCTCCCGCCCCGCCGACGCCGACACGATCGAGGAGTTGCGGCTCACCGACATCGACAGCTGGTCCCGCGTCGACGACCGCATGGTCGCCTACGTACGGCAACTGCGGGACCGGGCCCGGGTCGCCCTGCTGTCCAACATCCCCGCCGACCACGCGGACGCCTTCCTCGCCGCCCAGCCCTGGCTGCACGACCTCGACCACCTGGCCTTCTCCGGCAGGATCGGCGCGGCCAAGCCCGACCCGGCCGCCTTCCGGCACTGCGTCGTCGCCCTCCGGTCCGCCCCCGCCGACTTCCTCTTCGTCGACGACCGCGAGGAGAACGTCCGCGCGGCACAGGCGGTCGGCCTGAACGGGCACGTGTTCGACGGCCAGGACGAACTCACGGCCGCCGTCGACGCGTGGCTGGCGTGAGACCCGGAGGAGGGGGCGTGTGACCTTGCGTCACAC
>NZ_JBHUXV010000178.1:0-14614 GCF_042669125.1 Streptomyces sp. NPDC057253
ATCCGACGTCGATGGACGCCCGGTCCTGGACGCGCAACTTCCAGGTGCCGTTGACGGGTTGGGCGGAGGCGTTGACCGTGAAGGTCTGGTCGACGTTGTCGGCGGAGCCGCCGCTGCGGTTGAGCAGGGAGTAGACGGTGCCGTTCGGCCCGACGAGGTCGACGGTGAGGTCACCGCGGTAGGTGTGGACGATGTTGACGTAGACCGTGGTGGTCGCGGAGGCGTTGCCGTCGCGGCCGGTGATGGTCACCGGGGACTCCACGGCGGCCCCGTTGTCGGGGATGTCGACGCGGGTGGTGTTGGCGTAGACGTAGGCGATCTGCCAGCTGAAGGTGTCCGTGGCGGTCGCGCCGGTGCCGTCGGTCACGGTCACGGTGACGTCGCTGGTGCCGAGGGTGGTCGGGGTGCCGCTGATCAGGCCGCTCGGGCTGACGGTCAGGCCGTCGGGCAGGCCGGTGACCTGGTAGGTCAGCGGGGATCCGGTGTTGGTGGTGTAGGCGTCCAGCTGGAGGCTGACCACCTGGTTGACGCCGCTGATCTGGTCGGCGACCGGGGCGAGGTTGACGCCGAGGGCAATGCGGTTGCCGACGTTGATCGCGGCCCACGCGTCGGCGACGGCGAGGTAGGTCGGGCTGTAGGCGCCGAACAGGTCGGAGGCGGCCGACAGGGTGGCGGTGCGGGCGCCCGCGTAGTCGGTGGTCGAGGTCATGTACGTCGTCAGGGCGCGGTACCAGATGGCGGCGGCGTTCTCGATGCCGATGCCGGTGACGGGCCGGCCGTCGGAGGTCGGGCTGTCGTAGGAGACGCCGTTGACGGTCTTGGCGCCGCTGCCCTCGGAGAGCAGGTAGAAGAAGTGGTTCGCGGGGCCCGAGGAGTAGTGGACGTCGATGCTGCCCAGGGTGGAGCTCCAACTGTCCCTGGAGTCACCGTCCTTGGAGGGCTTGTCCATGTAACGCAGCGGGGTGCCGTCGCCGTTGATGTCGATCTTCTCGCCGACCAGGTAGTCGGCGGGGTCGGCGGCGAGGTTCTCGTGGAACTCGACGGCGGCGGCGAAGATGTCGGAGGTCGCCTCGTTCAGACCACCGGACTCACCCGAGTAGTTGAGGCCGGCGGTGGCGGCGGTGACGCCGTGGCTCATCTCGTGGGCGGCCACGTCGAGCGCGGTCAGCGGGTGGGTGTTGCCCGAGCCGTCGCCGTACGTCATGCAGAAGCAGGAGTCCTGCCAGAAGGCGTTGACGTAGTTGCTGCCGTAGTGGGCACGGCTGTAGGCGGCCACGCCGTCGTTGCGGATGCCGTTGCGGCCGAAGGCCTCCTTGTAGAAGTCCCAGGTGGCCGCGGCGCCGAAGGCCACGTCGACACCGGCCGTCTGGCGGTTGGACGGCAGACCGTTGCCCCAGACATCGTTGTCGTCCGTGAAGAGGGTGCCGGTGCCCGAGGTGCCCTGGTTCAGGTCGTACGTCTTGTGTTCGGCGCGGTCGGGGTCGGTGAGCTGGTACGTCGAGCCGGACCGGGTGGTGCCGAGCGGGACCGTGCCGACGTACTGGCCGGTGCCCTCGCCGGTGTGGACCTGCTCGGCGGCCAGGAGTTCCTTGCCGGTGGCGGCGTCGGTGACGACCTGGAGCTCGCTGGGCGTGCCGTCCGGCTGGACACCCTCGACGAGGGTCTCCCAGGCCAGCACGGGCTTGCCGCTGCCGGCCCAGACGACCAGGCGGGCGGCGTTGTCCACCGCGGCGCTCTTGACGCGGTCCGCCTTCGAGGCGGCGAGCGCCTTGCCGGTGGCACCGGCGGCCGTGATCTTCGGGGTGAGCGAAGGCACCGCGAGCTGGGCCGCGTTCGCCTTGGTGACGGTCGTACGGCCGCGGCTTTCGTGGACGACGAGGTCACCGCCCAGGACGGGCAGGCCGGCGAAGGTGCGCTCGTAGCGGGTGTGCGTGGTGCCGTCGGCGTCGGTGATGACGTCCTTGACGACGAGCTTCTCCTTGGCGCCGAGGCCGATGCGGCGCGCGGTGTCGGTCGCCGCGGACTGTGCGCTCTTGACGAGGGCGGTGCGGCGGGCCGGGGTCAGGGAGGTCTGGGCCGCGCCGGCCCGGGGGGTGGCGGTGATCTTGGCGTGGCCGGAGCCCGTGGGGGCGGCGCCGGCCGGGCCGGGGGCGGCCAGGCCGAGCAGCGAACCTATGGCCGTGAGGGCGAGCACGGTGGCGCGTCTGCGCCGCACGAGCGCGCGGTATGACAGGGACAACGAGTTCTCCTTCGGTACGACGGCCGGCCCGTGGTGGGGGCCGTGGACGAGACGGATCGGCGGGGTACGCCGGTCCGGAGCGCTGCACGGCATGCGGGTGGAAGGAGGTGGGGGGTGATGGCGTGGGTGAGAGCGCGGCCGCTCCGCGTGATGAATCTGTGGGGGGACTGTGAACGCCGGGAGAAGAGTGGCATCGCGGCGATGTGCTTGTCATGAGTGCATCAAGACAACGGCTTGAATTGATCAGATCAGTCAGGCCAAACCGGCACACACGGCGCCGGTTTTCGGCCTGACGGCGCCACACAGGGTGCCGGTTCTCGGCCTGCCGTGCCGGCGGTGTCAGGACCACGCGACCGCGACGTCAAGGACCCAGGTGACGCCGAAGCGGTCGGTGACCATGCCGTACAGCGGCGCCCAGGGTGCCGCCTCCAGCGGTCGTACGACGGTCGAGCCCTCGGCGAGCCTGCCCCACAGGGCGCTGATCTCCTCGGCGTCGTCGCCTCGCACGGAGACGAAGAACGCGTTCTCCCCCTGTTTCCAGGGCAGTTGAGAGGGCACGTCGTACGCCATGACGTGGAAGCCGTCGTCGCCCGTGACCTCGCCCCACATCAGCCAGTCCGCCTCGCTCTCGTCCTGCACGGCACCCGCGTCCTTGTAGGTGACCGCGACGGTGCGTCCGCCGAAGACGGACCGGTAGAAGTCCAGGGCCTCGCGTGCGTCGCCCCGGAAGTTCAGGTGGGTGGTGGTCGTGACGGACATGTCCGCGCTCCTCGCCTCGGTGGTGAGTCGCTCGGGGTGAGCGGCTCATGCGCAACCCTGGCCTGGGTGGCGGACAGGTTGTGTCCTGTACTGCCACGAGAATCGGCGCCATGCAGAAAACCTCCTCCCGGCTGCTGTCGCTGCTCTCGCTGCTCCAGACGCACCGTGACTGGTCCGGCCGGGATCTCGCCGAGCGTCTCGACATCACCGCGCGCACCGTGCGCCGGGACATCGACCGCCTCCGGGAACTCGGCTACCTGATCACGACCGTGAAGGGGCCCGGCGGCGGTTACCGACTGGCCGCCGGCAGCCACCTGCCGCCGATGCTGTTCGACGACGACCAGGCGATCGCCCTGGCCGTCGCGCTGCAGACCGTGACCGCGGGCACCGCCATCGCCGACGACGCCGTACGGGCCCTGGCCACCCTCCGCCAGGTCATGCCGCCCCGGCTGCGCCACCGCGTCGACCTGTTGCGCGTCACCGCGGTCCGGCCGACCGCCGGGCACAGGGCCCCGCTGACGGACGGTCAGGTCCTGATGGACGTCAGCCGCGCCATCCACGCCCGCGAGGAACTGCGCTTCGACCACACCCCGGCTTCGGGCACCCCGGCCGACGCACCGCGTCGTGTGCACCCCCATCACCTGGTCGTCCGGCGCCACCGCTGGTACCTCGTCGCCTGGGACCTCGACCGTGCGGACTGGCGCACCTTCCGCGTCGACCGGCTCCGGCTCCGCACACCGAACGGGCCCCGTTTCGTCCCACGTGAACTCCCCGGCGGCGACGTCGCGGCCTTCGTCCGGAGCCGGTTCCGCGGCAACGACGGCACCGGTACGCGGTGGCCCTGCGAGGGCGAGGTCGTCCTTCACCTCCCGGCCGCCGCCGTCGCCCCCTTCGCCGAGGACGCACTCGTCGAGGAACTCGGCCCCCACCACTGCCGCCTCACCCTCGGCTCATGGTCCTGGACCGGGCTCGCCGCGGCCGTCGGGCGCTTCGACGCCGACTTCGAGGTCGTCGGGCCACCCGAACTGGCCACGGCGTTCGCCGAGCTCTCCGCCCGCTGCGCGCGTGCCGCGAAGGTCAGTTGACGATGTCAGGGACGGGTGCCGGAGGGGCGTGCGTCGCAGGTGATGTCCTTGGCCGGCAGGCGTCCGGTGGCGAGGTAGGCGTTGACCGTGGCGTCGACGCACGCTGAACCGTAGACGCCGTAGACCGCGTGCTGGTCGGCGCCGCGGAGGGTGACCAGTCGGGAGGAGGGCCACATCCGGCGTACGGCGCTGGCGCCTTGGTAGGTGGTGCGCGGGTCTCCCGTGGCGTTGACGAGCAGCGCGGGGAGGTCGTCCCTGACTGTGGTCGGGCGTTCGCGGGGCGGGTCCCAGAAGGCGCACGGGTTGAGGTTGTTCGTGACGGGACCGAACAACGGATCACGCTCGCGGGCCCGTTGGATGTCGCGCCAGTAGACCTCCGGATCCCTCGGGGCGGCGGCGTCGCCGCACAGGATCGCGGTCTGGACGCTGCCGTAGTGGGAGTCGCTGCCGGTCAGCGTGAACTCGAGGACCGCGGCGAGCCCGGGGGAAGGGGTGACCTGTCGTCCCTGCGCCGCGCGCAGCAGGTCCTGCATCCCCTGGGCGAAGTCCCCGTAGGCGAGGTCGTTGTCCTGGGAGAGGCCGTTGAACACGACGAGGGGAACCACGTGCTCGTCCACCCGGTAGGTCCCGAGCCGCAGGGGGGTGCGGGCGGCGGCGGCCTGGACGCGGTCCACGTTCGCCAGCACTGCTCCTCGGGTGCGGCCCAGCCCGAAGGTCGCGTCGCGGGCGGCGGCCCATGACGCCCAGTCCGTCAGGGCGTGCCGGTTGGCCTTCTCGCTGCCCCGCAGCAGCCGGGGGTTGTACCGGTCCGGGTGGATGACGCCGTCCAGGACGACCCGCTCGACGCGGCCGGGGAACAGCGTGGTGTACACCTCGCCCAGGTAACTGCCGTACGAATAGCCCAGGTAGGAGATCCGCCGCTCACCGAGCGCGGCGCGGATCACGTCCAGGTCGCGTGCGGTGTTGCGGGTGTTCACGTACGGCAGCACGTCGCCGGCGTGGCGTCGGCAGCGCTGTGCGAGGTCCTGGGCGAAGGCCGCCATGCGGTCGAACCCGGCGCGGTCGACCCCAGCGCTGCGGATCGCCGAGCCGGTCGGCCAGTGGCAGTCCAGCGGGGTGCTCCGGCCGACGAAGCGGGGATCCACGCCCACCACGTCATAGCGTGCGGCGACGTCCTTCATCGCGGCGCGGACCCACGGCGGGTCACCGAGCGTCTGCCCGCCCGGACCGCCGCCGTTGAGCAGAAGGGGGCCGACACGGTGGGCGCTGTCGGTGGCGCGGATCCGGGAGATCGCGACGGTGATCGTACGGCCGTCGGGGTCGCCGTAGTCCAACGGCACACGTACGTCGGCGCATTGGGCGCCCGCCTGCTCGAGCTCCTTGCCGGTCGCGTCCTCGGGGCCGCGCACACAGGTCTTCCAGTCGAGGCGCTGATGGTGGAAGCGGGCGAGGGGGTCGGAGGCCGCCTGGGCCGGCAGGGCCGTGGCGGGTAACGCGGTGACGGCGAGAGCGAGGGCGGCCACGCCCAGGGCGGCCCTTCTCAGCGTTTCCGAAGTGCCCTGCGGTGCGGAGGTCGAGCGGATCACTGGTGGTTCCCTTCGATCGGTGGGGTCGCCCCGGAAGCCGCGTCTTCGCAGAAGGCCGCCTGGACGACGTCGAGAAAGTCCTGCTCGGCCTGGAGCGTGGCCGGCACCTCGTTCAGGGCGACGGCGACGGTCCGTCCGCCCGGCCCCACTGCGGTCAGCGCCCGATGGCCTCCCGGGACAGTCCCCGCATGGCCCCACCACCGGCCGCCGCAGCGCAGCGGGGAGGCGATCAGGCCGAGCCCGTAACGGGCGCCGGGCCAGAGGCGGTCGGGATCGGCGGCCACCGTCCGCCGCATCTCGGCCAGTTGGTCCGCGGGCAGTAGCCGCCCGCCGAACAGCGCGGCGATGAACCGGCTCAGGTCGACCGGCGTGGAGACCAGTGCGCCGCCGACCCCGCCGAAGGTCGTGTTCCAGGCGGTGCCGTCCGCGAGGCGACCGTCCTCGGCGGTGAAGTAACTGCGCGAGTGGGGTCCGCGGATGCGGGTGTCGTCCCCGGGCCAGTACGTGTCGCGCAGCCCGAGGGGCCGGATCACGCGGTGGGTGATCTCGGTTTCCGGCAGGTGGCCGGTGACCCTGTGGATGATCATTCCCGCGAGGAGGTAGTTGGTGGTGGCGTAGTGCCAGGCGCCGCTCGGGCGCGGCAGGTCGAGGGCGCGGGCGACGAGGTCACGCGGCTCGAAGTGGCGGTACCGGAGGCGTTCCGGGTGCTCCCACTCGGGGGCGTCGAGGTAGTCGGGCAGTCCGCTGGTGTGCCGCAGCAGCTGCCGTACGGTGATGCGGCGGCCGTCGTATCCGCCCTGCCGGATGAGACCCGGCAGATAGCGGTCGACGGGCGCGTCGAGCACGAGCCGGTGCTCGGCGGCGAGTTGGAGCACCACGGTCGCGGTGAACGTCTTGGTGACACTGCCGGCCCGCAAGCGGTCGGTGGCGTTCATGGGGCGGCCCGTGCGCCGGTCCGCCGTCCCGACGCTCGCCGCCCAACTCCCGCAGGATGATGCCGCGTTGGCGTCGGTGATCAGGACCGTGGCACCGGTGATCCGGTCACGGTCGGTCAGCGTGCGCAAGGCCTGGCGCAGGTCGCCGTGCGATCCGCAGACGGACTGCTGCCGGGCAGGGGGCGGTTGTGCGGCGGCCGGGACGACGGGCATGACGAGCGCGGCCAACAGCGCTACCACGCCTGCGCGTTGGGCGGGCGTCGAGGTGAGGGGTAAGTGCGCCATGCGCCCCAACGCTAGGCAGACGACTTGGTGAGGTCACTCGGGCTGGCGGCCGTTCGCGGGTGGGGGCAGCCACAGGGCGGACCCTGCGGCACACCCCCGCACCTCTTTTTCGCGGGGCGATCCCGCGGCACCCGGCAGCGACAGCCGGCAGGGGGCGCGCCCGGTCACGAACCCCGGGTCGGGTCGTCGTCGGCCTGATCCACGAGTGCCGGTACCTCGGAGAGTGCGGACACGGATGGACCGGCCCAGTCGTCCTCGCGCTGGTGAGCGTCGTTGTCGCCCCAGTCCGTGGCGGCGAGCAGGAACGCCCGCATGCCGCAGCGTGCCGCGCCGGTGAGTTCGTGTCCTCCGCCGTCGCCGATGTACAGGCACTCCTGCGCAGGGGCGCCAAGGCGGTGCGCGATCAGACGGAAGAGTTCCGGATCGGGTTTGCGCCGCCGCTCCTCGCAGGAGAGCACCCGCGCATCGACCAGACCGGCCACCGGCAACTGAGGCCAGCTGTCGGCCAGTTCCACGGTGCAGTCACTCAGCACGCCCACCCGCATTCCCCGAGCTCTGAGTCGGGTCAGTGTCGGGACCGCGTCCTCGCGCAGGACGAAGAGCTCGCGTTGAGCCGTCAGTCGCGCGGCGCAGGCAGCGGCGAGGGCTTCGGCGCTCGGCTCGACTCCACAGCGCCGTGCGAGGGTGCGGATGGTCGCCGTCAGATCACCCAGGCCGCCGACTGCCCGCTCAGGAAACGAGGTGTCCAGGGCCGCGCGCCAGGTCCGCGCGTCGATGCCGAGAGGAGCCGCGCTGCGAGCGGCATGCTCATCCCAGACGTGCGCCGGCGTGCTGGGAGTCAGGGTGCCGAAGAAGTCGAAGATGACAGCGGTAACGGGCATGGCCTGGACCCTAGTGGGCTTCGCGCCGGCGCCGGGGCGCGGCCGTCGTACGCCGACACGCTCTCAGGTCCGCATGAACGTGCTGGCGAAGCCGCGCCTGACAAGACCCAGCGGGTAGTGACAAGCCCACCGACGGGCGTCAGGTGGCGGCGAGCCACCTGACGACGTCACACGGCTGTGTTCTTGCGGAGCGCGTCCAGGCTCTTGCGTACCGGTGCGTACGAAAGGCCGAAGGTGGCCCAGGCGCCCTTGCCCGGACGGTACTTGAGCGCCGCCAACAGCACGTGCTCGGTGCCGAGCCGGCTGTCGCCGATCGCCGCCATCTCGGTGGCCGCGCCCTCCAGCAGGCCCGCGTGTTCCTGGCTCGGGCGGATGTCCTGTGCCGACACGCGCGAGACCGGTGGAATCATCTGCCGGCTGCGGTTGGCGGCGAATTCATGGAAAGCCGCCAGATCCACGTCGTTCGCGACCAGCAGGGCCGAGAACGTGGAATCGTCCTGCGCACTGAGAACGGTGAGCAGATGAATGGTGAATAATTCGGGACTGCGCTGCGCGGCGGCGAGTTCGCTCGCCGATCGCACGGCGGCCGCCATGCGGTCGGTGTACTGGACCTGCATGAGTGATTCCCCTCTTACGGATGAACTCGATCCGATTTCATTTATTCGAGTTGGCCCGTCGTCTTCCGGGACCTGCCTCAAGTCACCTCACACAATTGTGACTTGACGGAGCAACGGCCAGTGATGGCAGTCTACACAGCATGACAACCCAAGAGGACAACACCGCAATAACTGTACTCATCGGCCGGTTTTTCCGGACGCTGAATGAACGGCGCTTCGAGGGTGATTGGGGCAGGGCATATTTCACCGACGACGTGACCGCGGAAAGCCCGCACGGATCCGCCCACGGCGCGGCGGCCGTACGCCAGTCGCAGCAGGCCGTGGAGGACTGGGCGGCCATCCAGTACATGAACACGGACATCCTCATCGAGGCCGGCGCGGCCGGTCCCGACAGTGCCACCGCTTCCTGGAACTCCCTGATGACCCACATCCACCACGAGTCCACGCTGGAGAAGCTGGGCCAGGGCCTCGACCCGCTGTTCACCGTGGGCGGTGTCTGGGACGTCGACCTGCGCCGTACGTCCGACGGCTGGCGCTTCTCCCGCACCTCCGTCCGCCCGATCTGGATGTCCGGTACGGCGCCGCAGCTCCCGGCCGCGGCCGAGTGACCCGGCGGGGGGCCGGCGTTCCCCGCGTGGGAGGGCCGGCCCCGCGCTGACCGGCCATCACGGGGACGCCCGGGCGCGGCGAAGCGCCGGGCCGAGGGCACCGAGCCCGGCGGCCAGCGAGATCAGTCCGCCGAGGACCAGGGCCGCGCGGGCACCGTGGTGCGCGGCGAGCCAACCGGTCAGGAGCGCGCCGAGGGGGGTCGAGCCCTGGAGCACCAGGGTGTAGAGGGCCAGGATGCGGCCCCGGTAGGCGGGATCCGAGCCCAGTTGGAGGCGGTGGTTGACCGCCTGCGTGAAGAAGATGGCGGTCAGGCCCGTGACCGCCAGCAGGACCAGGGCGGTGCCCGGCCCCGGAGCGAGCGCCGTCAGTGCCTCGGCCGTGCCGAAGGCGACGGCGGCACCCGCCACCACCTTCGCCGAGGGCCGTCCCACACGTCCCGAGCCGACCAGCGCGCCGATGAGCGAACCCGCCGCGATCGCCGACGTGAACAGCCCGAACGACCCGGCGTCCGCGTGGAAGACGGTCCGGGCGAGCAGCGGCAGGGTCAGCTGGAAGTTCAAGCCGAAGAGGGCCACGACCGCGACCGTGAGCAGGGGCAGCAGCAGGTCGGGGCGTGCGGCGACGTACCGCAGCGCGTCGACGGACCGGCCGTCGCCGACCCTGCCCGGGCGCCGCAGCAGTTCCTTGGGACGCATCATCAGCAGCGCCGTCACCGTGGCCAGATAGCTGGCCACGTTGAGCAGCGACACCGGTCCGGCACCGAACCAGGTGATCGCGAGACCGCCCAGTGCCGGCCCGAAGACACGCGCCAGATTGAAGTAGGCGGCGCTCAGGGCCGAGGCATTGGGCAGGAGGTCGCCGCCCACCATCTCGTGCACGAAGGACATCCGGGCCGGTGTCTCGATCGCGCTGACGACACCCAGGCACAGGGCAAGGACGCAGATGTGCCACACGCGCACCGCTCCGGTGAACACCAGGGGCGCCAGGACCAGCGACAGCGCGGCCGAGGCGAGGTTGGCCACGAGGAGGATCAGACGCTTGTCGTGGCGGTCGGCGAGCCGCCCCCCGTGGAGGGACAGGAACAGCATGGGCGCGAACTGGAGGGCGGTGACCACGCCGAGGACGGTGGCGGAGTCGTCGGTCAGGGACAGCACCAGCCAGTCCTGATTGACGACCATCATCCAGGTGCCGATGACCGAGACGAGCTGGCCGGTGAAGAACAGCCTGAAGTTGCGCACCGACAGGGAGCGGCCGATCGCTCTGAGCCGTGGCAGGGGGTCGGCAACGGGTGTGCGCCGCCGCGTCACCTCCTGGTTCATCCGCCGACCTGTTCGCGGTGGGCGAGCAGTTCCTCCAGGAAGGCCAGGACGCGCAGATGATAGGAACGTGCCGCCCAGCCGAGGCTGATGTTGTGCCCCGCGTCCGGCTGCCGGTGCACCGTGACCGTGGCCGCCCGGAGATGGCCGACCATCTCCTCCAGGGCGTCGGTGTCGTGCCGCCAATAGTTCTCGAACTCGGCGAACGTGAACCTGACGGGCACCCGGACCCGGGCCGCGACGCCCGGGAAGGTCTGCGACCACTGGGACAGTTCCCGCAGCTCCGCCGGCGGCATGGGTGCCACCAGGGGACGGCTGTAGCGGAAGCTGTTGGGGGGATACAGCCGCAGGGGCCCCCAGTGCCACTTCCAGGACTCGCGGGCGAGATCGCCGGGTGGCTCCCGGAAGTCGACGGCGTAGCGGTGCCCGCAGCCCGAGATGTCGAGGCCGATGATCCGGCGGCGCTCGTCGTCGGCCGCGGCCGTCAACGCGACCTTGCCGCCGAAGGAGTGCGCGACCAGGAGGAAGCCCTCGCCCACCGGAAAGCGCCGCGCGTAGTCGTCGAGCGCCGCGTGCAGGGCGGCCGACTGCTCGGCGAGGCTCTGCCCGTGCGGAATCTCCTCGGCCGAACGTCCGTACCCGGGCCGGTCGAGGCTCAGCACCGAGAAGCCGAGACCTGCCCCGAGCCCCAGGAGCGACACGCTGGGATGGGCCTGCCCGTCGAAGTAACCGGCCGTCATCCCCCCGCCGTGCACGGCGACCACGACCGCCCTCGGCGCGGTCCCGGGCGGCTCGATGTGCAGTCCGGACAGGGTGATGCCGCCCGCGTCCAGCGTGATGTCGGTGACGCCCGTCGTCCTGGCCGCGGACGTCGGCTCCAGGGTCGGAGTCTGCTGCCTTCCCACCGTTGTCTCCCTCTTCTCCGTCAACTCCTTCATGTTCATCGGTTCCGTCCTTCGTGGAGCGGCAGGCCCAGCGGGCGTTCGGGTACCGCTGGTGTCCACCCGGCGAGCAGCGGCGCGGGACGTGGCGCGACGGACGACTGACTCCGGCCACGATGTCCGGGCCGGCGGCGTCTGCCTGTGGAGACGATGTGAGACCTCAACGCGAGTCCTCCCGGACCGGGTGGTCGTAAATGACGCAGGAAACCCAGCGGGCGACCACTGGAAGCCCCCGCCCTTCGGGCGGGAGAGGAAGTCAGGCCGCGTACGGGCGTCGTCCGCGCGCCTGCCTGAGCGCGCCGGCCCACCACACCAGCTGACCGAACATGGTCTTCACCGCCGCGTCGAGCCCCGGGGCGTCCCGTGGGTTGCCGTCGTCGTCGAACTGGCTGCGCACGTCGGCGAAGCTGACACCGTCCCGCAGGGTGGCGACGTGGAGCTCGGCGAAGATCTGCCGCAGTTGCTCGACCGCCCGCAGCCCACGGGACCGGCCGCCGTACGAGACGAAGGAGACCGGCTTGCCGCGCCACTGCGTGGGGTGCCAGTCGATGACGCTCTTCAGGACGGCGGGGCAGCCGTGGTTGTACTCGGCGGTGACGACCACATAGGCGTCGGCCGCCTCGATCCGGGTCGCCACCTGCTCCAGCCGGTGCCGGACCGTGGCGGCCCGGGCCGGGGAGACCACCGACGGCAGATCGGCCTCGACGGCGTCGATCACGTCGACGCTGAACGCGCCGAACTGCTCTGCCTGCCGTGTCAGCCATCGGGCGACGACGGGGCCCGAACCGCTCTCCGGCGGACTGCTGGTGATCACTGCGAGACGTAGGGTCTGTTCCGGCATGACTGGCCTCCCCTGGCATCGGGAATCGGTCGGTTACGGGTTCTTCCAAGGGCGGTCGCGCGGCCTGACGGGCAGGCCACGTGGTCCCCGGGCTGTCCGGGAAGGGATGTGTGGCGCTCCGCCGGCCTCGGTGACGGAACGCGGTCGTGCACCGCGGCCGTGCCGTCGCCGCCGGCCCGGTCGCACACCAGCAGGAGCAGCCCGAGGGCCGCAGCTCCGGCCGCCGTCACCGCCAGGGCGAGTCCGGCCGCACCGTGACGGAAGCCGTCGTCGAGGACGGCCACCCCGATCAGGGAGGCGACGAGCGGGTTGACCAGCGTCGTGGTCACCAGGGGCACCGTGAGTCCGGCACGCCGGTACGCGGCCTGGGAGGCGGCCAGTCCGGCCACGGCGAGCACCGCCGTGAGGCACACCCCCACCGTCTCGGGGCCGACTGCGAGCTCCCCCCAGCCGGCCACGACCGCCTTGACGTGCACGGAGGACACGCCGAACGCCACGCCGGCGGCCGCCGCGAGCACCGCGCCGCGCACCCTCGCCCGTCGCGCCGCGCCCGCGGCAACAGCCAGTAGCGCAACGCCTCCGAGGCCCAGACCGGCGATCACCGACTGGTCCGCGGAGGACAGCAGGACCGGCGGACCGGCGTCGACCAAGCCGGTCAGCACCGCCAGACCCGCGGTGACGAGCCCCACCCCGGTCCACGCCCCACGCCCCGCCCGGCCGCCGTTCCCCAGCGCCTCCAGCGGCAGGGCGAACACCAGGGTGAGCGCGCCCAGCGGCTGTACGAGGCTGAGCGGACCCCAGCGCAGCGCGAGCACATGGAGGAGGCCGCCTCCGCCGTTCAGCGAGAGCGCGGCCCACCACAGCCCGGAGCGGAGTGTCCCCCGCACGGGCAAGCGCCGTGCCACGACGGCGACCCGCTCCTGGAGCAACGCCCCCACGGCGTAGCAGAACGCCGACACCAGGCACAGCAGCACGGACAGCCCGAAGGCACTCATCGCCTGTTCAGTCCTTGATCTCGCAGATCGCGGCGCCTGAGGTGATGGAGGCGCCGACCTCGGCGGTCAGGCCCTTGATGGTGCCGGAGCGGTGGGCGTTGAGGGGCTGTTCCATCTTCATCGCTTCGAGGACGACGACCAGGTCGCCCTCCTCGACCTCCTGGCCGTCCTCGACGGCGACCTTGACGATCGTGCCCTGCATCGGGGAGGCCAGGGTGTCGCCGGAGGCGACCGGGCCGGACTTCTTGGCGGCCCGGCGCTTGGGCTTGGCACCCGCGGCCAGGCCGGTGCGGGCCAGCGACATGCCCAGCGAGGAGGGCAGCGAGACCTCCAGACGCTTGCCGCCGACCTCGACGACCACGGTGTCACGGCCCTGGCCGTCGTCGGCCTCGGCTTCGGACGGCACGGTGAAGGGCGGGATGGTGTTGTCGAACTCGGTCTCGATCCAGCGGGTGTGCACCCGGAACGGCTCATCGGTGAAGGCGGGGTCCTTGACGACCGTGCGGTGGAAGGGGATCGCCGTGGCCATGCCCTCGACCTGGAACTCCTCCAGGGCCCGCGCGGCCCGCTCCAGAGCTTCCTTGCGGGTGCGGCCGGTGACGATCAGTTTGGCCAGCAGGGAGTCCCAGGCCGGGCCGATGACCGATCCGGATTCCACGCCGGCGTCCAGGCGCACACCCGGGCCGGACGGCGCCTCGAACTTGGTGACCGTGCCCGGCGCGGGCAGGAAGTTACGGCCCGGGTCCTCGCCGTTGATGCGGAACTCGAAGGAGTGGCCGCGCAGTTCGGGGTCGCCGTAGCCCAGTTCCTCGCCGTCGGCGATCCGGAACATCTCGCGCACCAGGTCGATGCCCGCGACCTCCTCGGTCACCGGGTGCTCGACCTGGAGGCGGGTGTTGACCTCCAGGAAGGAGATCGTGCCGTCCTGGCCGACCAGGAACTCGCAGGTGCCCGCGCCCTCGTAGGAGGCCTCCTTCAGGATCGCCTTGGACGCCCGGTACAGCTCGGCCACCTGCTCCTCGGACAGGAACGGGGCAGGTGCTTCTTCGACCAGCTTCTGGTGGCGGCGCTGCAGCGAGCAGTCCCGGGTGGAGACCACGACCACGTTGCCGTGCTTGTCGGCCAGGCACTGGGTCTCCACGTGCCGGGGGCGGTCCAGGTAGCGCTCCACGAAGCACTCGCCGCGCCCGAACGCGGCCACCGCCTCGCGGACCGCGGAGTCGTACAGCTCGGGGACCTCTTCGAGGGTGCGGGCGACCTTCAGGCCGCGTCCGCCGCCGCCGAAGGCGGCCTTGATGGCGATCGGCAGGCCGTGCTCCCGGGCGAACGCCACCACCTCGTCCGCGCCGGAGACGGGGTCGGGGGTGCCGGCCACCAGCGGGGCGCCGGCACGCTGGGCGATGTGCCGGGCGGCGACCTTGTCCCCCAGATCGCGGATGGCCTGCGGCGGCGGGCCGATCCAGATCAGGCCCGCGTCCAGGACCGCCTGGGCGAACTCGGCGTTCTCGGAGAGGAAGCCGTAGCC